>JAAYYY010000019.1 GCA_012515125.1 Chloroflexota bacterium | reverse complement strand
TGTCAATATCGGCAAGCCGGCGAGTGGCCTTGTCAAAGCAGGTGCAGACGGCAAGGCTGGCCGGCTGGCGCACGCGGAGCTGGCTGAGCAGGTAGTTCAGGGTCATGCCGGTGTCGATGACGTCTTCCACAAAAAGGACATGGCGGCCGTCGATAGGCACGTTTAGGTCTTTCTCCAGCCGCACCGCGCCCCGGCGGGAGGCGCCGGGCTGGAAGCGGGTAATGTCGATGTAGTCCACTTCCACCGGGATGGTGATCGCCCGCAGAAGATCGGCCATAAAGGGGACCACGCCCTTCAGCACGCCGACCAGCAGGGGATTGCGGCCCGCGTAGTCGCGCGAGATAGCCGCGCCCAGCTCCTGAGTCCTTGTCTCGATTTCTTCCTGCGTGATGAGTACCCGTTCAATCCCCTCCGCCAGCTCCCCATATGCTTCCAGCCGGTAACCAATCATGCAGTCTCCTCCTGAGTCTCGTCGCCCCGATAGCCGGCGGCCTCGCCATCCAGCCCATATTTCACGAGCAGGCCGCGGATGTCCCGTCGCTTGAACAGCTTGACGTTCACGTCGGGGTATAGCTCCTTCAGCAGCCGGAGCTTCCGGTTCTTGAAGCTGCTTAGCTTGGGCCGCAGGGTCGTCAGCTCAATGTAGAGGTTCTGCTCAGGCAGGAAGAAGTCCGGGGTGAAGGCGGTGACGACGTTGCCCTCGGCGTCCCACTCCAGCGGGAAGGTGCGCGGCTCATACTCCCACTCCATCTGATAGAAGTCGAGTATCCGTGCGAACTGCGCCTCGGCCGGATGGGCAAACGCCGGCTGCCGTGTTTCTTCGGTCACCGTTCGCCCCCCGCGCTCCTGACGCCCCAATCACAAGGGCCCAAGGGCGATTGTCTGCTAAACATAAGTCGGCCCCATTATACGTCATAAAGCACCAGATATGCAATCAATTGGTCTGCGGATGGCAGGGATGGGATGGCGGCAGACAAAAAGAGGCTCGCGCCGCCCGGCGCGAGCCTCTGCTAGCACAGGAGAGGAAAGCCCTGTATCAGGCTTCCGCCGCCGCCGGCACGCGCTCCTGCCCATTGGCGCCCGTCTTCTCTGCAGGCGCTTCCGGCTTAAGGTACACGTCGCCGACGGCGAGGTACGCGTATCCCTTAGCTACGAGCTGGCGATAGTCAGGCAGCATCCGCCGGCCGTCGATAATCAGGTAGGGTGGTGGAGCCGCCTTTTCGATGGTCGTCGCCAGGCCCCGGAACTCCTCCCAATCTGTGGAGATGTATACGGCGTCGCTACCCTCAATCGCCTCGCGCGGGCTTTCGTGATAGGTAATCCGCGAGAAGAGATGGTTCTTTTCCGGGTTGAACCAGGTGCGTTGCGCCTCATTCATCGCCAGCGGATCGTACGCGCGGATCTCAGAGACGCCGCGCGCCAGGAGCGCTTCCACCGCCTTGAGAGCAGACGAGTCACGCATATCGTTGGTCCGCTTCTTAAAGGCGAGGCCCAGCAGGGCAACCTTCTTGTTGTTGAAGTTGAAGCCGGCCTCATACACGGCGCGATCGATCAGGTAGGTCTTCTGATACTCGTTGATGTTGTACACAGCCTGCAGCAGGTCGGTCGAGCGTCCGGCACGGTTGAGCTGGTAGATAAGGCTCTGGATGTCCTTGCCGAAGCAGCTACCGCCCGCACCGTTGCTGACGTAGGAGCCCCAGGTGCTGATCCGCGAGTCCGACGTGACCCCAATCTTCAGGTCTTCCATGCGCAGATTGGGATAGATCTCGCCGAGGCGCGCGCCGATGCCGTTCCAGAAGGAGATATAGGTCAGCAGCAGGGTGTTGGCGACATACTTGATCGACTCGGCCGTTTCCGGTGTCGTCTCCAGGTAGCGGATCCGTACGTGATTGACAAACTGGGAATAGACGCGGCGCAGGCGGTCAAAATCCTCCTCGGTGTCGGCGCCGACGACGACCCGGTCCGGCCGCCGGGAGCCTTCGATGGCTCCACCCTGCGCCAGAAACTCGGGGTTGGAAGCGACGCCGAAGTTCTTCACGCCGTGTTCCTCCAGGATCTTCTGCAGCACGCGCGCCGTGCCGATCGGGACGGTGCTCTTATTGACGAGGACGACGCGCCGCTCATCCTGGCGCTTGGCGAGAAGCTCGCCCAGCCGGTGGGCGGCGTTGGTGTAATAGCTCAGATCGGTCGAGCCATCCCGTTTCGGCGGCGTGGGCAGGCACATGAAGACGATGTCGGTGCCCTCGATAATGGGCGCAAGGTCGCTGGTGAAGAAGAGATAGCGGTCCTTGGTCTCTTCGATGGCCTCTACCAGGCCCGGCTCGTTGACGATCTCTTCGATCCGCTCTCTATCGCCAGAGCGATAGGCGTCGATCTTGTTCTGGTCAATATCGTAGGCGTAGACCTCGTGCCCGGCCTCGGCCAGCACTGCCGCGTGGGGCAGACCGACGAATCCCGTTCCAACAACGATAATTTTCATACTGTGCTCCTATTGTTACTAGAAGGGCT
Source organism: Chloroflexota bacterium (assembly GCA_012515125.1). GTDB lineage: Bacteria > Chloroflexota > Anaerolineae > Promineifilales > Promineifilaceae > JAAYYY01. The sequence continues at coordinate 524 of JAAYYY010000019.1, read as the reverse complement.
GTTACCCATTATGTCGTCAGCGATCAGCCGGCCCACCTCCCGGCCGATAGAGACGGCATAATTTGTACCCCGGTCCCAGGGATAGACCTGGCTCATACTGGCAAAGTATAGGCCGGGAAGCGGCGTGCGTAAAGGTGGGATGCGCCGCAAATGGCCGACCTCCGGCACCGGCTGGGCGTAGGGCGCGCGGAACAGCCAGCTCTTGCGCACCCAATCGGGCCGAAAATCGGGGTTGACCTTGTGCAAATGGCTGGTGAATAACTGCTCCAGCTCCCCATGGCTCATCTGCATATAGGGATGGTCCGGCACCACGTAGTCGCCGCAATAGACCAGGTGGTCGCCGCCGTAGTGCTGCCGGTCGATGAAGTTGGTGTGCTGTACCAGCGCCAGGAAGGGGAGATCGCTCTGCTGCTTGTCCGGGCTCGAAGCCGGAATGTTTAGCCAGTACGTTTTCTCCATCAGGGAGTGGCGCAGCGCCAGGGTCATGACCACGGCGCCCATGCTCTTCAGCTCCCCGAGCTGCG
>JAAYYY010000201.1 GCA_012515125.1 Chloroflexota bacterium | reverse complement strand
CCTCGGCCGGTCTCCCGAACAGCGTCGGGGCGGGCGTAGAGGGCCAGACTGCCGAAGGCACGCAAATGGAGGAAGAGGCTGTGCAGGAGACATCCGGCACAACCCGGCTGCTGCTGTGGCTTGGTTTCCTCGCCGCGTTCTTCATCTTCATCGGCGGCATTGGCTTCTCCATCGTGCTCTCGACGCGCCGGCGCGAGAACGATTTGCCCTGACATGCGCCGTGGCCTGGCCGGCTTGCTCCTCTTGCTCCTGTTTACGGCATGCCGCGAGGAACTGCCGGTCGGGCAGCCCGTCGAAGCCGTGCGACTGGTCCTCGTCGAGGAAGGCGTCTACCGCGTAACCGGAGATGCGCTGCGCCAGGCCGGCCTGACGGCCGGCGAGCTAGCGGTCGATAACCTCCATCTCAGCACCGAAGGGCGGCCGGTGCCCTTCTTGCTCGACGGCGACGGCCTGATTTTCTACGGGCAGGCCTCCCAGAGCCGCTATACAGCCGAGCAGGTCTACGTCTTGCGGACCGGCACGCCGGGCCTCGCCATGACCCAGGAGAGCGCCGCGCCGGCCGGAACGGAGCTGCAGAGCGTCCGGCGCACGCTGCATTTTGAAGAGAACCGGGAGTATCTGGGCGAGGCGCGCGGCGCTGTGGCGGGCGAGCCGTGGTTCTGGCAATCGCTGCCGCTGCAGGGCGAGCTGTCGCTGGCGCTGGAGGCGCCCCAGCCGGCGGACGGCTCCGGCGAGCTGCATATCGCCCTCTACGGTGCGTCCCACCACCCGCAGGAAGAGCCCGATCACACGCTCTCGCTGGCGGTAAACGGCGGGCCGGAACACGCGATTTCCTGGGACGGACAGACGGCGTTCAGCACGACGATCTCCCTGGAAGCCGGAACGCTGTCGGCCGGGGACAACACGTTGTTGCTGACCAACGTCCCAGAATCCTTCCTCGACCTGATGAACCTCGATTCTGTGCGGCTGGACTATGCGGCGCTTCCGGAGGCCGACCACGACCGGCTGGCGTTCCGGGGCGGCACGGGACAGGTCCGCCTGCGGGGCTTCAGCGGAACGCCCGTTCTCCTGAACGTGGCCGATCCGGCGGCGCCGGCCGTGCTGGTCGGCTGGGAGCCCGCGGCGGACGGCGCCACGCTGGGTCTGGACGAGGCCACTGTCGTCGCGGCAACCGGCCCGCAAGGGTTCCTGGAGCCGGCGTCTATCACGCCACTCCAGGATGAAGGATGGGGTTCCCCGGAGCACCGCGCGGACCTGCTGATCATCACGACCGACGAGCTGGCGCCGGCGCTTACCCCCCTCGTCGCGGCCCGCGAGGAGCAGGGTCTGACCGTCGCTATCGTGCCCGTGCGTGAGATATTCGACGAGTTTGGGGCCGGTATGGCCACACCAGAGAGCATCAACCGCTTCCTGGCCCATGCGCTGGACGCCTGGTCGCCGCCTGCGCCGCGCTATCTGCTGCTGGTTGGCGACGCGACGATTGACTACCGTGGCTATCTGGGACAGCGAGAAGAGAACCCGGTGCGGCCCCCGCAGAATCTCATCCCTCCCTATCTCGTCCCGGTGAGTTACGGCGGCGAGACGGTCAGCGACTCCCGCCTTGCCGACGTGGACGGCGACGGCAAACCTGACCTCGCCGTGGGCCGCTGGCCGGTAGACGATGCAGCCGCCGCACGCGACCTCGTTGAGCGCACGCTGGCCTATGAAGCCGGCAGCGCGGCGGGAAGGGCGCTCTTTGTCAGCGACGCCAGCGGGCCGGAATTCGCCACGATGACGGGCCGTCTGGTTGCCGGTTCGGCTTTGCCGGACGACGCTGTGGAACGGCTCGACGGGCCGCCGAACGAAGGGCTGATTGCAGCGTGGAACGCGGGGGCCTGGCTCGTCACCTATACGGGCCACGGCAGTCTCCAGCTCTGGGGTAAGGACAATATCCTCTCTAGTGAAGCCGTTTCCGAGCTATCGCCTGGCCCGGCTGCTGCGCCCATCGTCCTCCAGCTGACCTGTCTAACCGGCCTGTTCGCCCACCCGGAGGTTACGTCGCTTTCGGAGCGGCTGCTGGCCCAGGAAGGCGGCCCCGTGCTGACCGTGGCGGCAACCAGCCTGACGCTGTCGTCTCAGCAGGAGCCGTTCGCGCGGGAATTCCTCTCCGCTCTATTGGATCCAGAGGTGGAGCGCATCGGCGATGCGCTGCAGCGGGCTAAAGAGAGCCTCGACGTGGACGGGGCGGCGCTGCAGGAGATCAGCGACACTTTCGGCCTGATCGGCGACCCCAGCGCAAGGATCGTGCGGCCCTGAACTAGGTGGGGCGTCAGGGAGTCCGTTTGACGCTGGCGGCCTCCCGTTGTAAAACGAATGGGATAACCACTGTGGATGTGCGGAGCAATGAGGTGATCTTGTACAACCAGGAGGGGGGTCCACAGGCACTCCCGTACACGCAGAAGAAAACATTTCCCTGGTTGCGCCTGGTGCTGGCCGTCGGATTAAGCGCGCTCGGGCTATGGTACGTCACCCGCAACGTCGCGCTGTCCGACCTGCGCCTGGCGCTGGCCTCGGCCCGCCCCGGCTATATCCTTCTGGCCCTGGTCATCTACGTGGGTACGACCGCTGCCAAGACATGGCGCTGGCGGCTCCTGTACCACGCTCAGGAGGACGCGCCCGCGTTCGGCGCGCTCTTCTGGGCGGTCAACGTGGGCCAGCTCATCAATACAGCCGTGCCTTTCGTCCGCCTTGGGGAGCTGGCCCGCGTCTACGATCTCGGCCAGCATACCGGGCAGAGCAAGGTTCAGGGATTGGGCACGCTCGTCGTCGAAAAAACGCTCGACCTGATCAGTCTGGCTTTCCTCTTCTTCGTCCTCGTGCCCTTCTTTGTCCTCCCGGACCTGATCGCGGGTTCGGGGCCCAGCGTCGCCATCGTCTCGCTGATGGCCTTCGTCTTCCTGGTGCTGGTCGCCCGGCGCACGGATCTGGTCCGCCGCCTCGCCGCTTACCTGATCGGCTGGCTTCCAGAAGGATGGCAGCGGCGGCTGCTGCCCTGGGTAGACTCCGGTCTGGCGGGGCTTGCAGCGCTGCGCAGCGGGCGGGCCTCGCTGGTCCTGTTGGGCAGCACCCTGTTTATCCTGCTGCTCTCCGTACTGACGCCTTACCTGCTCCTGCCGGCGCTGGGTATCCCGCTGGGCCTCAAACACGGCGCCGTCATGCACATTGCCCTGACGGTTGGCGCCATCCCCCCTTCAACGCCGGCCCGCATCGGCATTTTCGAAGGCATCGTGATTTTTGTGCTGGCGACGTTCGGCGTCGAGGATAGCGCCGTGCGTCTGGCCTACGCGCTTATCTTCCATTTGCTTCTGGTTGTTCCGCAGCTCGTTCTCGGCGGTATTGGTCTGCTGCGCCGCCAGCGTCATGGATAGCTCGCTCCCACTGGCTTCTGTCGTCGTGCCGGCCCACAACGCCGGGGATGGCATCACACGCTGTGTCCGGGCACTACGGCAACAGACGATAGACCCCGCCTGTTACGAAATCATCGTCGTCGATGATGGCTCGACGGATGGCACAGGCGAACGCGCTGCCGAGGCCGGCGCCTGCGTCATCACCCAGCCGCACCGCAATAGAGCGGCGGCCCGCAACCTGGGCCTGAATGCGGCGCGGGCGGACATCGTCTGCTTTACGGACGCCGACTGTGAGCCGCGAGAGGACTGGCTTGCCTCCCTGCTGGCGGGCATGGCCGATCCATCGGTGGCGGCAATCAAGGGCACCTATGCCACCCGCCAGCACTCGCTCGTGGCCCGCTTTGTGCAGGTCGAATATGAGGACAAGTACGACCTGCTGCTCACACAGCCGACGATCGACTTCATCGACGCCTACTCGGCGGCCTACCGCCGCGATATGCTCCTGGCGAACGACGGTTTTGACGAAGCATTCCAGAGCCTCGAAGACCAGGAGCTGAGCTTCCGGCTGGCGGCGCGCGGCTATAAGCTGATGTTCCACCCGGACGCCGTCGTCTATCACCAGCACGTAGCCACGCTGGCTGCCTACGTGCGCAACAAGTTTTCTATTGCCTACTGGAAGGCGCAGGTCGTCCGGCGCTTCCCCGAGCGGGGATGGCGGGATTCGCACACACCGCAGGTCATCAAGGTGCAGATGGCGCTCATGGGCCTGATCCTCGTCTCCCTCGTCTCGCTGCTGCTCACGCAGTGGAGCGCCGTGCCGTTGGCGATCCTCACGGCTGCCTTCCTGCTGACGACGGTGCAGTTTGCCGTCAAGGCCTGGCGCAAAGATCGGGCGGTGGCCATGGTCGCGCCGTTCATCCTTGGCGCGCGGGCCCTGGCCCTCGGACTCGGCTATGCCTGGGGCACGATTCGCCCGCAGCCCGGCGTCACCGGCGCCCAGAGCACGATCGGCGGTATGCAATACGTGGCCAAGCGCACGCTGGACGTGCTCGGCGGGCTGGTCGGCGTGCTCATCATGCTTGTGCTCACGCCACCCATTGCCCTGGCGATCAAACTCGATTCGCCGGGCCCGGTCTTCTTCCGCCAGCAGCGAGTCGGCCAGGGGGGCCGGCCGTTCACCATCTACAAGTTCCGCTCGATGGCCGACGGCGCCGAAGAGATGCTGGACCAGCTGCTGGTCCTCGAAGAGCTGCCCGAGCCGGTCTTTAAGCTGAGCGAAGATCCGCGACGCACGCGGGTGGGCCGCTTCCTGCGCCGCTGGAGTCTGGACGAGCTGCCCCAGTTCTGGAACGTCCTCAAGGGGGAGATGAGTCTGGTCGGGCCCCGGCCGGAAGAGGCGCGCGTCGTCGTCTACTACAACGACTGGCACCGGCGGCGGCTGGCGATCAAGCCGGGCGTCACCGGGCCGATGCAGGTCAATGGTCGGGGCGACCTGAGCCTCGACGAACGGGTCCGCCTGGAGCTGGATTATATCGACCACTATTCCTTCCGCCGCGATCTGGTTCTGCTGGCGAGAACGCTACCGGCCGTCTTTCGCGGTGAAGGCGCTCACTAAGGTATGTGGCTCTCAGCCGCTCGCCCTCTAAACGTCCCATTCTCCATCCGCAGGTCCCTCTTTCCACTTCTGACCGGGACCATCGCCTTTGCCGTCTACCTGGCGACGCTGGCGACGGACCTGACCTGGGCCTTTCAGGCTACAGACGGGCCGGAGCTAATGACCGCCGCCATGACGCTGGGGGTGCCCCACCCGCCGGGCTACCCAACCTATGTCTTGCTGGGCCATCTCTTCGGCGGGCTGCCGCTCGGCTCCATTCCCTTTCGTTTCAGTCTCTTTTCGGCGCTATCGGCTGGCGTCGCCGTCGTGTTCCTGACGGCTGCCGCCCGGCATATGCGGCGGCCCGAACAGGCGGTCCCGGGTGTGGGCGCGGTCGCCGCAGTGCTGACTTTCGCTCTGCTGGCGCCTGTGTGGCAGCAGGCCATCGTCCCGGAAGTCTATGCCCTGAATCTGGCAGTCGTGGCTGCGCTGCTCTGGGCAACGGTTTCGCGCCAGCCGACGCCGGTCGCCGGCCTGCTCTTTGGCCTCGCCATGACCACACACGGCACGTCGCTCCTGCTCCTGCCCCTGGTATTGTCCCAGACCCCATGGCGCCAGTGGCTCCGGCTGGCTGCGGCGGCGCTGCTCGGCATGGCCCCTTTTCTGGCCCTGCCGCTGCTGGCGGGGCACGGCAGCCCGCTGGTCTGGGGCCAGCCGCAGCGGCTCGACGGCTGGTGGTGGCTGGTGACGGCCGAGCTTTACCGGCCGAACCTGTTTGCCCTTGCGCCGGCCGAAGCGGCCGCGCGCCTCGGGCAGTGGCTGCGCACAGCCCAGCTGGCCCTGCCGGCGCTTGGCCTGGTGGCCTCGCTGTCCCTGCTGCGCCGCCAGACAGAACGAAAAGACGGGCGGCTGACCATGGCGCTGGCCCTGACGGCGCTGCTCTACCTGCTCTTCGCCGCCTTCTACCGGACGATCGACGGCGCAGTGTTGCTCCTGCCCGGCCTGGCCTGCGCCGCGCTACTTTTGCTGCCGCTTTTCCACAGATTAGGACCGGCCGGGCTGTCTTTGCCTCTCCTCCTGCTGCTGCTAAACTTCAACCAGCTCAATCTGCACGACGACCGGTCGGCGCGGGCGCTGGCTGAGAGCGTGCTTGTTGAAGCGCCACCGGAGGCCATCTTGCTGACAGAAGGCGATGCGACGACCTTCACGCTCTGGTATCTGCGTGAGGTCGAGAGGCAGCGGCCCGATCTCGTGGTGGTCGACAGGAACCTGTTCGGATTCGCCTGGTACCGGCAGCAGCTTGCCGACCGCCACTCATGGATGCCCATCATCGCCCAATACGATCTCGAAGCCCTGACCCGGCTGGGTCGCCCAATCTGCGAGGTGCAGTTTGACGGCGGCCTGGCCGTGATCGACTGTGGACACGGAGTATAAGCATTGGCCGAATACCCCTCCACCCGTGACACCGACACCCGTAGCCCCAGGCGGCTGGCCCTGCTCATTCTGCTCTGCGGTTTCTTGCTCATCGTCATCTGGCTGGGTATCAAGGTCTGGCGCCTGGTGGACATTGCCCGCGCCCTGCCCGCGTACGAGGAACGTTTCGCCGCGCTCGCCGAGGATGGCCTGGCCAACGCCGATCCCGATGAGACCGAGGCCCTCGTCCTGGAGCTGCGCGCCGACGTCGTTACCCTGCGCCGGGAGGTCCGGCCTTTGCTTCCTCTCGCGCGCCTGTTCACCTGGGCGCCGAAGGTCGGCCCCCTATTTGCAGAGGCCGGCCCGCTCCTGGAGATAGCCGATTCGGGAACGGAGGCGGCGGCTTACGCTATTCGCGGGCTCAAGCCGCTCCTGGCTGCCGTCCAGCAGCCTGACCCGACGACAAGCACCGTGGCGCGCGCCGTGCCCATCCTGGCGGCGGCGAAGCCCGATCTCCAGCGCGCCGCCACCGCGCTGGATCGCACCGTCGCCGCGCGCGCTCAGATTGAGGAACCCGAGGCGCTCCCCTGGCGGGTGCAGACTACGCTGGCCCAGATGGACGACAAGCTCTACCTGGCGGACATGCTGGACCTCCTGGTCGTCGCGCCGGAGTTGCTGGGCGCCGATGGTCCGCGCCACTACCTGATCGTCGCCCAGAACGAGGACGAAGTGCGGGCCACCGGCGGCTTCATCTCCGGCGCCGGCCTGCTCGTGGTAGATGGTGGGCAGATCCGCAGTCTGGACTTTCAGGATGCCAGCCTGATCGACGCCTGGGGCAATAGCTTCTCGCTGACCAAACCATACGAGGTCGCCCCGGAGCCCCTGTGGACGCTGATGGGCGTGCAGTTGATGCTCTTCCGCGACGCCAACTACTGGCCCGATTTCCCGACCTCGGCGCAGAAGCTGATGGCGCTCTACGAGTATGGTCAGGATTATCCGGCGCTCGACGGTGTCATCGCAATCGACCAGCATTTCCTGCAGCTCTTGCTCAATAGCACAGGGCCGCTCGAGGTCAGCGAGCTGGAAATGACGGTCAGCGCGAGCAACGTCGTGGAGGGGCTGCGGGCGGCCTGGCAGTCGGACGACGAGGACGAGACGGCAGGCGACTGGGTTCGAAGCCGCAAGGATTTCCTCGGCCCCATGGCCAGCGCCATCATGGAGAAGCTGCTGAACGACCTCGCTTCTCTTGATCCGCTCTACCTCGCCGCAAACGTCAGTGAGGCGCTGGAACAGAAACACCTCCAGATCTACGTGTCCGATCCGGCCGTCGCCGAGGCGCTGGAAAGGACCGGCTGGAGTAACAGGGTCAGCGCAGCGCCGGGGCAGGACGCCTTGATGCTCGTCGATCACAACGCGGGCTTCAACAAGGTGGCGCCATATATCGCCAGCTCCCTGCACTATGAGCTGCTGCTCGACGCGAGCGGCGGCGGCGAGGCGCTGGTCACCACGACCTATACGCACACGCTGCAAGAGGAGCTTGACTGCCGGCAGGGAGGACGGGCCTCGTACGCCGACAAGCCCGCCTATGAAGATTTGACCCACGACTGTTTCTGGAACTATCTCCGGCTCTACGTGCCTGCGGAGAGCACCCTGCTCGATGCCACCCGCCATCCTTACGACGCCAGCCTGTTTACGTTCTCCGAGGGTTGGACCGGCGAGCCGGTGTCACAGAGCGACCTGGATGGGCTCTCCCTTTTCCAGAATTTCTTCATCCTGAAGCCGGGAGAAACGATCCAGAGCGTCTACCGCTACAACGTCGGGCCGGTCACCCGGCAGGAGGACGGCGCGAACGTCTACGAGCTGCGCCTCTTCCGCCAGGCCGGCCCCGCGCCGCGCTACTATACCGTGGACCTGACACTGCCGCCCGGCAGCCGGTTGCTCGACGCGATCCCCGCGCCGGCAGCGGTGACCGGCACGCGGCTCCACTTTGCCGGAGAGCTGGTGACTGATCTGACCATTCGCGTCGCCTATGAGTAACGGGCCCGAAGGAGAAAGCGCTATGTCCAGGCTACGAAGTCGAATGATCCTGCTGGCGGTTTTCCTGCTCGTTGTCGCCCTCAGTGCAGCCCTTT
>JAAYYY010000200.1 GCA_012515125.1 Chloroflexota bacterium | reverse complement strand
TTCTTCAAATCGCGCGGTGGGGAGCGATTTGGAAAATCGCTCTACAGGATACTGGAAGCTCGCGATCCGTTTTTCTGGACAGAACGCCGTCCACCCACTAGACTCGTGGGGCCAGTTCTGGGACTGGTTCTGGGACTGAAGGAAGAGGAGGACAGCCATGAACGACACAGCCAGTTCGACCCCTGAGAAAAGCTCGATGATCTTCCGCCGCCGCCATCGCGGCCTGATCACGGTGCACAGCAAGGTTCACGTGCGCGACAGCCAGGCGCTCAGCCTCGTCTACACGCCGGGCGTCGCCGAGCCCTGCCTGGAGATTGCCCGCGAGCCCAAGCGCAGCTTCGACGTGACCTGCCGGGGCAACACCGTCGCCATCGTCAGCAACGGCTCGTCCGCCTTCGGTATGGGCAACATCGGCCCGGAGGCGATCCTGCCCGTGCTGGAGAGCAAGGCCGTGATCATGAAGACCTTCGCCGGGGTGGACGCCCTGCCGCTGGCGATCCGGGCGGAGACGGTCGAGGAGTTCGTGGACGTCGTGCTGGAAATCAGCCCCACCTTCGGCGCGATCAGCGTGGAAGACGTGGCCTCGCCCGACGAGGTCGCCATCACCAACCGGCTGGCCCGCAGCCTGTACATCCCCGTGGTCAATAACCACCGGGAGGGCGTCGCCATCGGCGTGCTCGCCGGGCTGATCAACGCCGCGCGTCTCGTCGGCAAGTCGATCCGCGACATGCGGATCATCATCAACGGCGCGGGCGCGGCGGGGCTTGGCACAGCCCAACTCCTGCACGAGTATGGCGCGACCGGCGTCATCGTCGCCGACCAGCACGGCGCGCTCTACAAATATCGCCCGCTGCACATGAACTGGGCGCGCTGGGAGATCGCCGGCATCAGCAACCCCAACGACGAGACGGGCAGCCTCGCCGAGCTGCTGGTCAACGCCGACGCCTTCATCGGCTTCACCAGCGGGACCCAGCTAACGCCGGAGATGATCCAGTCGATGGCCGAGAAGCCGATCCTCTTCACCTTCGGCTCGCCGATTGCGATTACGCCGCAGGAGGCGCGGCAGGCGGGCGCGGCGGTCGTCGCCACGGCCCATTCGACCTATCCGAACCAGATGGACATTGCGGCGGTGCTGCCCGGCGTCTTTCGCGGCCTGCTGGACGTGCGCGCCCGCGCCTTCAGCCTTTCCGCCCAGCTTGCCGCCGCCGAGGCCATCGCCCGCTTCGTCCCCGAGGGCGAGCTGCACGCCGACTATATCTACCCGCGCCTGATCGACTACCGCGTCGCCCCCGTCGTCGCCGAGGCGGTGGCCCGCGCCACGCTGGAGCAGGGGCTGGCGAAGCGCGAAGACGCCAACCCGGTGGAGATTGGCAACCGCACCCGCGCCTACGTCTACGAGGGGCGGCTGCCCGTCGAGCCGCCGAGCGGCAAAGAGATGGGCTACGCCGAGGAGTCGCTGGAGTTGCACGACCGCTTCCAGGGGCTGCTGGAAATCGAGACCAACGTGCCGGTGAAGGATATCCACGTGCTGGAGGAGTTCTACCTGGTGCCGGGCGCAATGGAAGCGTCGCGGCGCATCGTCCAGAACCGGGAGGAGGTGTTCGACCTGACCGTGCGCGGCAACCTGGTGGGCGTGGTCAGCGACGGCAGCGCCGTGCTGGGCCTGGGCAACATCGGCGGGCGAGCCGCCCTACCCGTGATGGAGGGCAAGTCGATCCTCTTCCACCATTTCGCCGGGGTCGAGGCGTTCCCCATCTGCGTCGCCACGCAGGACGCGGACGAGATTATCGACATCGTCAAGCGGCTGGAGCCGACCTTTGGCGGCATCAATCTGGAGGACATCAGCGCGCCGCGCTGCTTCTATATCGAGCGGGTGCTGCGGGAGCAGACGGACATTCCCATCTTCCACGACGACCAGCACGGCACCGCCGTCGTCGTCACGGCGGGCATCCTCAACGCCTGCCGGCTGACGGGCCGGGAGCCGCGCGAGCTGCGCGTCGTTGTCAACGGCACCGGCGCGTCGGGCATCGCCGTGACCAAGCTGCTGATGGCGATGGGCGTGGAGGACGTGGTGATGCTGGACACGAGCGGGACGATCTACAAGGGGCGCACGAAGGGGATGAACTGGATCAAGGAAGAGATGGCCGAAATCACCAACAAGGACGGGCTGAAGGGCGATCTCGCCACGGCGGTGCAGGGGCGCGACGTCTTCATCGGCCTCAGCGCCCCCGGCGTGCTCACCGGCGAGATGGTGAAGACGATGGCCCCCGAGCCGATGATCTTCGCCCTGGCAAACCCCACGCCGGAAATCTGGCCCGACGAGGCGCTGGAGGCCGGCGCGCGCATCGTCGCCACGGGCCGCAGCGACCTGCCCAACCAGGTGAACAACAGCCTGGCCTTCCCCGGCATCTTCCGGGGCGCGCTGGACACGCGGGTGCGCAACATCACCGACGAGATGAAGATTGCGGCGGCGCGGGCCATCGCCGGGCTGGTCACCGACAGGCAGCTAAAGCCCGATTACATCATCCCCAAGGGCACGGATTACAGCGTCGCGCCGGCCGTGGCCGAAGCGGTGGCCCGCACCGCCATCGAGACCGGCGAGGCGCGCAAGCAGGTCGATCCGGCGACGATTGCCGCGGCCGTGCGGGCGCATGTGTACGAGCGGCGAGAGTAGTCTGCAGGAGAACCGCGATGATCGCACGCATGTGGCATGGACGGGTCCCTACCGACAAGGCCAGGGCCTACCGGGAGTTCGTGAACGGGCGCGCCATACCGGATTACCAGTCGGTGCCCGGAAATCTGGCCGTCTATGTTCTCGAACGACGGGAAGGCGAGATCACGCATTTCATGACGCTCACGTTCTGGGAGAGCCTGGACGCCATTCGCGGCTTTGCCGGCGAAGATGTGGAGCGAGCCAAGTATTACCCGGAAGACGAGGATTTCCTGCTGGAGTTTGAGCCGGCGGTCGTGCATTACGAGGTGGTCGGACAGGCGGCATGATCGGCTGCCAGTGACAAGATAAGGTCATTTCCCCATTGTCGCGCCTTACTCCCCCGGTCATAGTGAATTACGAAAAGAGGGAGTATGAGCACGAGGAGGAATGACCATGCCAAGCTTACGTGTATTCTCGATAATCGCCGTTAGGTCTGATCTGCGGTTTTCCTTGCGGTTTCGGCGGGCTGGCGTG
>JAAYYY010000199.1 GCA_012515125.1 Chloroflexota bacterium | reverse complement strand
TGCGGAGTTGAGAGAGGGAAAGGTCAGTTAGGGGGTAGAAGCCGGAAAAAGCGTGGACCGGCGCCTGTATGGCGCCGGTCCACGCACAGAGCAAACAAAGGGTCTATTCGGCGTCGGCGTTCAGCGACACAAGCTCAATCAGCCAGATCATGGTGGCATTGGGCGGCACGACGTCGCCGGCGCCCGTCTCGCCGAAGCCCAGCTCCGGCGGCACGATAACCTGGCGGACGCCGCCTTCACGCATACCGGTGAGCCCGGCATCCCAGCCGGGCAGCGCCTGACCGCTGGCAACGGGCAGCAGAATCGGCTCGCCCTGGTCGTAGGAGCTGAGAATCCTTGAACCGTCTTCCTCCAACCAGCCGGTAACGTGGAATTCGGCGACATCGCCGGCCTCGGCCGGGTCGCCGCTGCCTTCCTCGATGTCGGCAATCAGGAAGCCGGCGTCGTCGGCGACGTAATCGTCTTCGTCTACTTCAACCGGCGCCTCGGGAGCGGGCGGCAGAAGCTCCAGCAGATCGATGAGGAAGATGAGGTCGGCGTTCGGGGGAATGCCGCCGGTCCCGGTCTCGCCAAAAGCCAGGTCGGAGGGAATGATAAATTGCGATTGTCCGCCAACACGCATCGTGCTGACGGCTTCGCTGAGACCCGGAAAGAGCTGCTCGGTGCCCAGGGCAAAGACGAGAGGTTGGCCGGCGTCAATCGTGCTGTCCAGGCGGGAGCCATCGGTGAACCAGGCGGTGAAGTCGATGCGCACCGGCTGCCCTTCTTCCGGCGCGTCGCCAGTGCCTTCTTCGACGACGTAGACCTGGAGGCCGCTGTTGGTCGTCTCATAGTCGTCTTCGGCCACGCTCACCGGCGCGGCAGGGCCGCCCTCGAGAACCTCGACCAGCTCAACCTCGAAATAGAGGGTGGCGTTCGGGGGAATGCCGCCCGTCCCGCCGGGACCGTAGGCCAGCTCGGGCGGGACAACCATCAAAGCCCGATCGCCCACTTTGAGCATGGCGATGCCCTCCTCCCAGCCGTCGATGACCCGTCCCTGCCCGAGGGGGAAGCGGATGGGCTCGCCGCCCACAGAGCTATCGAACGTGGTGCCATCGGCCAGCTTCCCGGTGTAATGGACCAGGACGATCTTGCCATCTTCGGCGGGCTCCCCGTCGCCCTCTTCTATGATGGCTATCTGCAGACCGCTCTCCGTGGTCTCGTAGTCGGCATCGGCGAATTCGGGCGGCGGGCCCTCGGCGGCGACCTCACCCGGCTCTTCTTCCGTGGGGGCATTGTCCGCCGTGCCATCGTTCTCGGCGACGCTGGCTGTAGCCGTTCCTTCCCCTTCCGGCACGTTAGCCGGCCCGCAGGCTGCCAGCAGCAACAACAGCGCGGACAGCACCAGTATATAACGCAACATCATTCTCTCCTTTTAACATTTCCCCCGGGGGCTGGCCGCCTTTGTCGCCCAGACGAGCGGGGACCGCTACACAAAACCGCTGCTCTAGGCAGCGGCTGGCGCCGGAAGCGAGCCGGTGTCAGGCGGCGAGTATAACGATAGTACGCCGAACGAACACGCCGAGCCCATTTTGCTCTCACAAGAATCATAATAGAGCCGGCCCGCGCTCCGGTTCAGGCCCAGGGATTCTCCATCGTCTGGATGAGGAGCGGCCGGCCGATTTTCACGTTGGGCCGGCGGGTAACCAGCCAGAGGACCAGCTCGGCAATGTCGTCGGGATAGAGGCATTT
>JAAYYY010000198.1 GCA_012515125.1 Chloroflexota bacterium | reverse complement strand
GCGCTACTACTGGAAGTCGCTCAACCTGATGCGGCTGGACGACGACATGATCCCGACGATTATCCGCCACGCGCGGGCGATGCCCTCTGACCTGAGCACGATAGACGTGTGGCACATCGGCGGGGCCGTCCAGCGGGTGGGGGCGTGGGAAAGCGCCTACGGTGCGCGGCAGGGCGCCTTCCTGATTAACCCGGAGGCGAACTGGGTCGCGCCGGAGGACAACGCGGCGAACGTGCGCTGGGTGCGCGACCTGATTGCGGACATGGCCCCCTACTCCGACGGCAGCCGCTATCTGAACTTCGCCGGCTTCCAGGAGGAAGGCGACGAGATGATGAAGAAGGCGTTCGGCGGCCAGTACCAGAAGCTGGTCGCGCTGAAGCGCAAGTACGATCCGGAGAATCTGTTCGAGCTGAATCAGAATATTAAGCCATAAGCTGTAAGCTCTAAGCTGTAAGCTTCAGGCTTACAGCTTAGAGCTTATAGCTCCTTTAGAGGTGCAAGATGTCCAGAAAAGTTGTGTTCCTGAGTTTGCTGGTGCTGGTCGCGGTCGTGGTCCTGGCCGGTTGTCTGCCACGGGGGCGGGCGGACCTGCCCAACGTGCCGGCCGGGCCGGCGGTGGTGGACGAGGCGCAGGGTGGCGCGGAGCAGGTGGCCGTGCCGGGTAGAAGCGGCGAGCTGCGGGCCCGGCTCGCCCCGCCGGAGGGGGCTTACCGCCTGCCTTTGCCCGCTCCGGTGGCGGTGACGCTGAACGAGGCGCCCGTCTATAGCGGGCCGGGGCTGCAGTACGCGCCGCTGGCGGTGCTGGAGGCCGGGGCGCGGATGAAGCTGATAGGCCGCACGGCGGGCAACGGCTGGTACGCCGTCGCCGGGCCGGGAGCGCCGGGCTGGCTCTCCGCCGAGCACGTCGTGGTCGAAGGCGTGGCGGGGCTGGCGAATGTATTGGAATGAGAGCTATTAGCCAGTAGCCGTTAGCCTTTAGCCGCCAGCTAAAGGCTAACGGCTAATAGCTCACCATTCGCTATTCCGCTATAATGTCGCTCCAGAAGGGCCTTTCCGGATGCGCGAAAGGCCCTCTTGTTTGTGAAAGGAAACCGCCAGAAAGGATGAAGTTATGAGCGCACGAACCCGCCTGATCCTCGCCTTTGCCGCCGTCTATACCATCTGGGGCTCGACCTATCTCGCCATTCGCGTGGGCGTGGGCACGATCCCGCCGTTTCTGATGGCCGGCGGGCGCTTTTTGTTTGCCGGCGTGCTGATGACGGCGATCGCGCGGGCGCAGGGCGCGGCGTGGCCCGGCTGGAAGCAGTGGCGCTCGACGCTGATCGTCGGCTTCCTGCTGCTGATCGGCGGCAACGGCGCGCTGACCTGGGCGGAGCAGATTGTGCCGTCGGGGCTGGCCTCGCTGCTGGTGGCGACGGTGCCGCTGTGGATGGTGCTGCTGGATTGGGCGCGGCCGGGCGGCATCCGGCCCAAGAACCTCGTCTTCGTCGGGCTGGCGATGGGGCTGGTCGGGCTGGCGGTGCTCGTCGGCCCGGAGCTGACGGAGGGGCTGGCGATGCTGCGCGGGCCGCAGCAGGCGTTGGGTGTGGCGCCGCTGGGCGTGGGCATCGTCGTGGTCCTCTTTGGCAGCTTTAGCTGGGCGCTGGGCAGCATTGTGGCGCGCGGCGTGGAGATGCCCAAGGCGCCGATGATGGGCACCGGCATGGAGAACCTGAACGCCGGCGTGCTGATGCTGGCTATCTCGCTGGCCTCGGGGGACGCGGCGAAGCTGGACGCGAGCGCCGTGACGACCGACTCCCTGCTCGCCTTCTTCTACCTCGTCTTCATCGGCTCGCTGATCGGCTATACGGCGTACATCTATATCCTCAACCACGCGACGGCGGCGCAGGTCGCGACCTACGCCTACGTCAACCCGGTCGTGGCCGTCTTCCTCGGCTGGTTGCTGCTGGACGAGGCGCTGACCGGGCGCACGCTGGCCGGCGCGGCGATCATCGTCGTGGCCGTGGCG
>JAAYYY010000197.1 GCA_012515125.1 Chloroflexota bacterium | reverse complement strand
CTGCGGCGCAGATAATCGCGAATGGCGATGGCCTTGTCGAACGGGTTGTCGTATGGCGCTGCCAGCTCGGCTGCCAGCTCGCGCGTCTCCGGCGTGATTGTCGCCGGTACCTGAAGATAGCGCGCGCGTACCCAATCGGGATACTCAGTCGAGGCCTCGCGCAGCATCGTCTTGTCTGCCGTGCTCACGTTGGAGATAACAGTGTAACTCTCGCCGGGGCGCAAGACGAAGCGCGAGCGCACCCAGTTTACCGAGTTAGCCACGCCGTTTTCCACTGCGGCAACGTCTACAAACGTCTGTTTGTTGGAGGCAATGAAGAGGGGCGCGGCATAGAGCGTGCCGCTATTGGGCAGATAGTTGATCACCGTCTGCGTCAGCGGCTCGCGGGCCAGCAGTTCCGGCTGTCTCAACCGCCCTTCACTGGGGAAGATGAGCTGGGTTGAATCGGTGCTATTGGACCAGCCCCCTTCGCCGTCATACGTGTCCAGCACGACACTCTGCCAATATACGGAGCGGAGCTGTCTGGGAACCTGCACGTCCATAATCAGGCGGTTGCCCGCATCACGCGGGCCGCCGAGCCGCATCGTGTCTTCGTAGGCATCGCTGGTCGCCGTGCCATAGGAGTTGAGCGAGGCGAAGAGGCGAGTCCAGCTATCCTGGAACTTGCGCCAGGGCCGATCCACCGTCGCCAGAACGCCGCTGACCTGGTCATTGGCGCCGAGCACCGGCAGCGAGCTGGATAGCAGGAGGGCGAGAGCCCCAATCACAAAGGCCGCGCGCAGGAAGTCGAAGCGAATATCTTCTTCATAGCGGACAGATGCGTTTCGCCAGCCGCGCTCCCGATCGACCAGAAAGGTACGGGCCACGAAGAGCAGGCCGACAAGCATATAAATCATCAGGTAGATGACCAGCGGCTTCGGGCCGTTGTAATAGTAGACGACGCTGAAGAGCACGAGGCCGGTGGGTATGACGACCCGCCAGACGCGGGAGATGCGGAAGGTGTACCAGGCGGCGGAATATCCCAACAGCCAGAACACCCCGGAAGTCTGCAAGACAAAAATGAGACTATCGCGATTGCTGCTTGTGCCGTCCAGCGCTTTCTGCACCCAGACTGCTTGCCGCCCCACAAGGTCCAGGACGCGCATGCGCCAGGTCAGCTCCTCGCCCGGCAGCGTCCGGCCGACGAGAAAAGCGATCAGCGCCAGGCCGTAGACGAGCGCAAAGAAGTGCGCCCAACGAGCTGGAAAGCGGCTCTTGGCCAGCGCGAGGCCGGCAAGGATCCCCACTGTGCCGATGGGCAGGAGCACTTGCAGACCCTCGTCGGTGTATTCCGCCGCGACGATGGCCAGCGCCGGAACCATAATCAGCAGCCATAAGAGGATGAGCGTGCTCCAGCCTTCGGTTAGCTTCAGACGATCCAGCATCCCAACTTTCCTTTCACCTGCTCCACCGCATGCTTGAGGCGGTTATCTGGCGTTCGCTTACATTATAGCAATAGTCGCAGCTCCCACTCTACCACTACCCAACGCGTTGGCATCGAAAATAAGGAAATATTCATGCAGGGTCAATTTGGTGACATTCGGGTGTCGGCGCCGGCTTTGGCCTTTTCTTCCCGCCGGACGTAGAAGAAATAGCCCACGCCCAGCATGAGGGCAAAGGTGAACCATTGGATTGCGTAGCTCAGATGCGGCCCTTCTGACAGGTCCGTTTCAGGCTGCTCGCGAAAGGGCGGCCTACCCCCGTCATCGTCGGTTTGGAGCAGATAGACAGGGAGCAAATCGTAAGGCAGTCGCTCCCCAATCGCGCCGGCGTTGAGACGAAACCACTCCCGGCTGTCGCCCTCGGGCGCCGTCGCGCGCTCGGAGGTATCGCTGAGCTGGATTACGCCGCTTACGGTTACCTCTCCCGGCTGGTCATACTGCGCCCAGCGTGCCGGATCGACGTCTGCATATGGCACCCAGCCGCGATCGACCAGCACGGCTTCCTCCCGCCCGGCAATGCGCAGCGGGGCGACGAGATGGCCGCCGGCCTGCCCGGCGTAATTCTGGAGCTTGAGCCAGAGCTGTTGCGAGAAGTCGAACTCGCCGGTAACCGTAGCGGCGCGGTCGGGCATCGTCGCCAATGCCTCCACGTCCAGCCCGGGATCGTTCAGGTTCACCGGCTCGGCTGCCAGCTGCTCGCGCAAGATCGCATTGGCGGCCCGGCGCTGCGCGAGGCGGTCGAGCTGCCAGTTGCCCAGGCTGACCAGCACAGCCATGCCCGCGAGAACCAGCAGGGTAACCCACCACCAGCGCCGGCTGAAGAGCTGCCGTAATGTGTTCATCGTCGTTCTCTCGAAAAGTGCAGTGCAGGCTCAGCGGCGGCGCCCGGCCAGCACAAAGAGCGCGGCAAGGAGCAGCACGCCACCGCCGCCCCAGAGCAGCCAGTCGGCGCCGCCCGGTTCGTCAACCTCAAGGTCAAAAGAAACGCTGGCGCTCCCTGCAGGACCGTCGGCGTCGACCTGTACGGTCCACAGACCGGGCTCCGGCAGGATAACGTCTACTTCATAGAGCAGCCGGTTCGCCCCCTCGGCAGCCACTGCTGTAATGGGCGTCCCGCTCTCGTCCGCCCGAGCGAGGGTGACGCTGACCTCTGCGCCCAGGACCGGCGGCCCGGCCTCCCGCCCACTGCCCGGCTCCGTCACGCCGACCGTCACATGCAGAGGCTCCTCGGCCCGTGCCGGGTCGGGCGAAGTCCATACCGAGAG
>JAAYYY010000196.1 GCA_012515125.1 Chloroflexota bacterium | reverse complement strand
GTCGCCTCGCTTATGCTATCTCTATCTCCAGGCACAACACGGCCGGCCCCACCTCTGAAGATCGTCATCGGACAACTGCAAGAAAGCCCTTTCCTGCGAGAGATAAACACGACTGTCGTGAGGCCGGCACCCCGCGCGGCCTTGATCACTTCAAGAGGGTACTGATGGACGATAAAGCAAGCTTTCGCGTGCTGTTGAGAAGCAGCCTTGTCCCCCTTCTCCTGCTGGCGTTGCTCGCCCTGGCCTACGGCGTGGCTCCTTCTCAGTTTCCCGCAACGGCCCCGGCCGCCGGCCTGCCATTTAATGGCGTCTCCGCTGTCGAAGCCGGCTGGAACTCCCGGTGCGCCATCACAACCGGGGGAGCGGCTGCCTGCTGGGGCGCCGGCATCTATGGGCAACTGGGCAATGGCGATATCGCCGATGCCCTCTACCCAAACGAGGTCGCCGGCCTGGATCAGGGGGTTGTGGAAATCAGCGCCGGGGCAGACTTTGCCTGTGCTCGCGTGGAAGTGAGCGGGGAGGTCACTGAAGTCCGCTGTTGGGGCGCTAACTGGACTGGAAATCTGGGCAACGGCACGACCACGTCGAGTCTGACCCCTCTGCTCGCGCTTTCAGGCCATATTACGGGGCTCAGCGCCGGCCTGGGCCACGTCTGCGCCATCATGGACGGCGTCGTGTGGTGTTGGGGCGGCAACGCTTCGGGCGAGCTGGGTATAGGGCATACGGGGGCGCCTGTGGCCACTCCGGTGAGCCTCGACCTGCCGGCCCAGAAAGTCGTCGCCGGCCATCACCACACCTGCGCGCTGCTGGCTTCCGGCGGCGTGCGCTGCTGGGGAGACGGCCGTTCGGGCCAGCTTGGCGATCGTCGGGCCGGGTCGATGAATCCGGTCCCCACCGACGTGATCGGCCTGGGCGGGCCCGCCGTCGATCTCAGCGCCGGTGGCGGGCATACCTGCGCGCTCCTGGATGACGGCGGCGTGCAGTGCTGGGGCGCGAACTGGTGGGGACAGCTCGGCGACGGCACGACGACGACGCGCCACAGCCCGGTCTATACCCATACCGGCCCGGTCTCGGCGATCAGCGCCGGCAGCAGCCACACTTGCGCCGTCACGACAGCCGGTGCCGCCGTCTGCTGGGGCGATAACGCCGGCGGGCAGCTGGGCGACGGCGGCTGGCGCGACCGCAGCGAACCCGCACCCGTCCTGGGTCTGGAGCGGGGCGTCCTGGCGATCAGCGCGGGCTCTGCGCATACCTGCGCCGTTCTCGAAGGGGGTGAGGCCGCCTGCTGGGGAGCCGGCGGGCCGTTGCTCGGCGTGGGCAGCACAGAGCCTGACGTGGGCACCCTACAGGTCGTGCTCCGGCCGGCGACTGCCGCAACCCTGGTCAGCCGGCCGGCCGAGTAGTAGAACGGTCGCGATTCCTCCACTCGCTCTGGTCGTGATGGTCCGGCCGCTACTTAGCCACTGTAACCAAAACCTTAGAAGCGCCGCTGGACAAAGCCATCCAGTCGAACGTGCCATCAGGAGGTAAGAGTTTAGAATACTCCCACAAGCTAGCTGCCCGTCCGTAAACGCAGCAGATTGCCTGGCACGAGCCTTCCCTGCGAAAACCGCCTTGTCCATCAAGCGAGCTGTATTGGATCACTCGATCGAGGCTTCGCGCTTCTTCTCCTTCTTGTCTTTCTTCGCCTGTCTTTTTTCCTTGACGCTTCTGGATGGCTTCTTATTGCCCTTCTTCTTGCTGTTTTTGCCCTTGGCCATCACAGTACTCCTTTATTACTTAAGGTAACGACTGCCGTTGTGGGTGTCCGGCTTCCTGTTCAGAGAACACGGCCACCATCGTCTGCCCAGACCATCATAGCCAGCAAGCCGGCACGTTTCATCAGGTCGGGTTGTACTTCTGCTTCCTGCTCCTGCAGAGCATTCTTGTCACGCAACCATTGCAGAAAGTCTTCTCTCATCTTCAGCGTACGGTGAGTATAAACACGTCTGCGCTTCATGGATTTCACTTACTTTCTGTCTGCGGGGGATTGGAGTAGCCAGCCGGTGCTGGTGGATGGGACGTAAGAAGAGCGACACACAAGCCTTGAGCAGCGACCATCGCCCGGGCATGAGGCAGAATCGCTTCAGCCCGGGTCGAGCCATCCAGAGGCACGAGGATATTCTTGAACAATCTCGGTTATCCCGATAGTCGCTGCAATTCAGTGACGTAGTTGCTACCGGATTAGCGGCGGCGGTTGCGCCCGAAATCGGAGCGACCGCCACGGTTGAAGCTGTTCTGCCTCTGTCCGCCGGTGCGCTCCTCGCGAGGCTTCGCCGTATTAACAGTCAGCGCACGCCCGTTTAGCTCGCGCTCGTTGAGAGCACTGATGGCCGCCTGGGCCTCGGAGGCCGATTCCATTTCGACAAAGGCAAAGCCGCGAGACTGGCCCGTTTGTCTGTCCTTGATGATCGCAACGGAACTGACGGCGCCATAAGCCTCGAAGGCCTGTTTCAGCTCCTCTTCGGTGGTCTGCCAATCAAGATTACCAACGTAGATGTTTGTCATTTTTTCTCCAGATATTTGGGTGAGAGGATCAGACGACCGATCCATCAGCCGTGAGGGAAGTGGGTTGCCGGGCCAGGGCCACAGCAGGGCGTCGTTATTGGCTAATAGCGGGAATTATTGGGCGAGACGGCGCACGTTTTTCGCGGCCGGTCCCTTCGCGCCCTGAACGATCTCAAAGACGACACGATCGTTGTCAGCCAGCGACTGGACCGACGGGTCCGCCATCTCGTTGGCATGCACAAAGGCATCGCCGCCCCTATCGCGCACAATGAAGCCGTATCCCTTAGATGCGTCGAACCACTTAACTGTGCCGTTTTCAGTTTGTGCCATGGTGTTTACTCCTTATGGCTGGTTGCGCCGGTTAGGACGCGCCTGTACCGGAGGAAACGGTGGCGAAAGAAAAAGCCGCCCAGACTACAAAGTGCTGGACGGCTTGGCGTTTCGGTAGACGTTTTTCCAGGTGCAGAGTTTTGTAATATGGCAATCACTATACCGTGGGTTATACCGTCCGTCAACAAGATGCCGATGGGATGAGAGGGCGCACATAAACGACGCCCGGCCGAGTAGCAGGCCGGCTTTGCGGCCAGGCTAATCACCCGGCCGGCAGGGAATCAAAGGAGATGTCCCCCACGCCCCCTTCTCTGGCAGAACCTGTGGTCAGAGGCACAGTCACCGTGTACTATGGCGGCGCTGGTCGAGTTTGCGGTCTAGCCACGAAGGGGACAATATGAAACGAATCCTGCGTATTCTCGTCGGGACCATCCTGGTTCTTATTGTCCTCGTGTCTGTCTTCCTCCTGGTCGCCCTCGTCGTCTATCCGGCCGAGTACGTGCGCCGTGTGCTCGCCTGGCGCGCTTCCGATTACGGCGACTACATGAACAACTTCCCTATGCGCACGATGTAGCCTTCGCCGCAACCGTTCTCCTTTCGCCAGAACCTGCGCGAAGAGGAAGTCGCCGCGCTCTTTGCCTCTGTCTTCGGCGTGGAGGCGTTCGACGCCTTCCTGGAACAGGGCGGCACCCAGGCGCTCATCGTCATCCAGGATGACGCCGTTCTTTACGAGAGGTATTTCAACGGAGTCCAACGCGATACGCTGCTGACCTCCTTCTCGACGGCC
>JAAYYY010000195.1 GCA_012515125.1 Chloroflexota bacterium | reverse complement strand
GTGCCCGTCGATATTGTCTAGCTGGAGGCCGGCAACAAAGTGTCGGCGGATGGCCGGCTGGTCGAGAGCGTCAACTTGAAGGCGCAGGAGGCGGCCCTCACCGGCGAATCGGAGCCGGTAGACAAGCGCGACCGGGTCATCACGGGGAGCGACCATCCCCTGGGCGATCTCGTCAACATGGTGTTCATGGGCACGGCCATCACCTATGGCCGCGGCGCGATGGCGGTTACGGCCACCGGAATGAACACCGAGCTGGGCAAGATCGCCGACATGATCCAGGACGTCGGCCAGGAGCAGACGCCGCTGCAGCGCCGCCTCAGCGGAGTGGGCAAGGCGCTGGCTGTCGCCGCGCTGGGGATTGTCGCCATCGTCATTCTCTTCGGCTGGCTGCGCGGCGAGGAGTGGTCGGTCCTCATCCTGACCGCGATCAGCATGGCGGTCGCCGCCGTGCCCGAGGGGCTGCCGGCGGTGGTCACCATCACGCTCGCCCTGGGCTCGCAGCGGATGTTGAAGCGCAATGCCCTGATCCGCAAGCTGCCCGCCGTGGAAACGCTCGGCTCGGTGACGACGATCTGCTCCGACAAGACCGGCACCCTGACCGAGAACCGGATGACAGTTACCGTCCTCGACGTAGCCGGCGATACCCTGTCCGTGGATGCCATTCTGGAGAAAGGCGTGCCCGTCTGGAAGGAGGGCGCCGAAGCCGATCCCGAGCTGTCCGCCCCCGAGCGCAGTCTTGCGCTGCTGATCAAGGCGATGACGCTGGCTAACGACGCCGTCCTGGAGCGCGAGGAAAATGGCCAGAACGGCAACTGGAAGATCATCGGGGACCCCACCGAAGGGGCGCTGGTCGTCGCCGCCGCCGAGCTGGGCCTGATGAAAGACGAGCTGGACCGGCGCTGGCCCCGCGTCGCCGAGGTGCCGTTTACCTCCGAGCGCAAGCGGATGACGACCATCCACGAGAGGCGGGTTGACCCCGAGGATAGCGACACGCCCTGGGCGAAGGTCAATTACGTCGCGTTCAGCAAAGGCGCCGTGGACCAGCTCCTGATGATCAGCGACGCGGTCTGGGTCGGCGACTCCAGCGTGCCATTGGACGCCGATTTGCGGCGCCGCATCGAACAGGCCAATGAGGAGATGGCCCAGAGCGGCCAGCGCGTGCTCTCCGTGGCCTTCCGCGGCCTCAACGAACTGCCCGAGGAAGGCGAGGAAGAAGAGGTGGAGGACGAGCTGACCATCGTTGGTCTGGTCGGGATGCTCGATCCGCCACGCCCCGAAGTGCGCGAAGCGGTGGCTATCTGCCGCGAGGCCGGGATCCGGCCGATCATGATCACCGGCGACTACCCGACGACAGCCAAGGAGATTGCCCGCCAATTGCGCATTGCCGACGACGACGATCAGACCCTGACGGGCCGGGAGCTGGCTGCTATCTCCGTCGAGGAGCTGGAAAAAGTCGTGAAGGATGTGCCTGTCTTTGCGCGCGTCGCCCCCGAGCACAAGCTGAACATCGTCACCGCGTTGCAGCAGAATGGGGAAATCGTGGCGATGACCGGTGACGGCGTGAATGACGCGCCGGCCCTGAAGAAGGCCGATATCGGCGTGGCGATGGGCATCACCGGCACAGATGTCTCCAAGGAGGCCGCCGACATGGTCCTCCTGGACGACAACTTCGCGACCATCGTCTCGGCCGTCGAAGAAGGGCGGGTTATCTACGACAATGTCCGTAAGTTCATCAAGTACGCGCTGTCGAGCAATACCAGCGAGCTGTTGGTGATGCTGATCGCGCCCTTCCTGGGGATGCCGCTGCCCCTGGTGCCCCTGCAGATCCTCTGGATTAACCTGGTCACCGACGGCCTTCCGGGGCTGGCTCTGGCAGTGGAACCGCCCGAAGCCGGGATCATGAAGCGCCGGCCGTTTCACCCCGGCGAGAGCATCTTCAGCCGGGGCCTCGGCTGGCAGATCATCTGGGTCGGCATACTGATGGGCATCATCTCGCTGGTTTTCGGCTACTACTACTGGAACCAGGCCGGCCAGCCGACATTCGCCGAACACCAGGGCGGCCAGCACTGGCAGACGATGCTGTTCAACACGCTGACGCTGGCGCAGATGGCGAACGTCCTGGCCCTGCGCACCAACCGCCAATCTCTGTTCCAGGTTGGCCTCTTCTCCAACAAAGCGATGGTGGGCGCGGTGGCGCTGACCTTCCTGCTCCAACTGGCCGTCATCTACCTGCCTTTCTTGCAGAACCTTTTCGACACCGTCGCGCTGACCTGGCAGGAGCTGCTGCTCAGCCTGGCGGTCAGCTCGATCATCTTCTTCGTGGTCGAGCTGGACAAGTGGCGGCGGCGCCGGCAGCCTATCAACGACTGAGCCGCGAAGGGCTAACGGCTGGTAGCTCCTGGCTATCAGCCGTTGGCCTGGCGGGCACTCAATTGGGGGAAGCGAAGCGGATGGCGCGGAAGAGGGAGCGGTCGAACTCGCCCAGCTCGCCGGGCCCCAGCGCGGTCAGGGCGTCATAGACGCGGCTTACGTCATCGCGGAGCTGGGCGACGTTCACACCCTGGCAGACGGCTGGCAGGGGCGCCAGCCACTGGCGCACGCGCAACAGCATCTTCACCGCGCCGCGATAGTTGCCCCGCTCAATCTGGAAATAGGCGATTCCCACCTGCAGGATGGCCCGGTAGAGGTCCCGTACCGGCCCTTCCTCGGCGCGCCACGCCTCTTCCAGCAAATCATGGCATTTGTAGTAGTGGCCGGCGTTGAAAAGGGAAATCCCTTCGACGACCAGCGTCGGAGGCGGCTGCCGGCAGGCTTCGAGCAGGCCGGCGCTATCGCGATGGCGCGCGTACTCGGCAATCAGGTCGGGCAGCGCGGCGCTGAAACGGGAGCGGGCGACCACGCCGTCGGCTCCCGCGCTGCGTGCAGCCGCCAGCGCCTCGGTGTCCACGTGCGAGCCATAAGCCAGGATGGGCAGCCGCCTCGTGGCGGGCGACGACTTCAGGGCGGCAATCCAGCGCTGCCAGGGGATCTTCGCATTGTCCAGATCGAATATGAGCAGGGCCGGCTGCCAGCTGGTGAGCCGTTCAAAGAGAGCGCCGCTCTGACCTTCCAGCAGCTCGCCCGGCCCCTCGTCTGTCGGTCCGGCGGCGCCGGGCAGGTCGGCCGCATCTTCGATCCAGCGCACCGCGTAGCCCAGCCGCTCGGCCACGCCAGAGATGCGCGTCGCAAACATCAGGTCGGCAACGAAGCCGACGATGAGGGGTGGCGCGGGACTGTCCATGATGCCATTGTAGCAGAAGCAGGAAGCTGCGGCAGGGGCGAGGCGCTTACAAACTTTTACGCGCTTCTAACGTGATGGCCCGCTCTCTTGTTGACCAGAGGGAGGGGGCTGTTCTATAATCAGCGTAACCCCAGATGGCTCAATTTTCGGTGCCATAGAGACGAGAGATAAGGAGAAGATCAATCTGGGGCTATCTCAGGATACAAGTTGTGAAAATTGCCCAGTGCGATTGCATTGACGAAGCCGGCCGAACCACGCGGGAGAGCCAGACGTGAATCCGGAACCGGAAGCGAGCCCACAGCCCAACGGGGACTCTACGGGCGATAACGACGACCCCCCTCTAAGTAAGAACCACTTAGGGCTGATTGTCACTGCCGCCTC
>JAAYYY010000194.1 GCA_012515125.1 Chloroflexota bacterium | reverse complement strand
GTTGAGGCGACATGGCCGGCCCTCCTGAACATAGAACGAATGTTCGCTATCAGTATACAGCGGGAGCGGGCAGAGAGAAGTGAAGGGGAAGTGAAATGTTCGAGGGATGGCGAGGCGGGCCGGGGAAGCGCGGATGGAATCCGCGGCTACGGCCAATGGCGCGAAGAAGGAGAGGCGCACCCGCCCTGCAAGTTGCCTCTTGCTAACCGCCGCTTTCTCTGCTAAATTAGAACATATGAGCGAAAAAGTCATCCGCGCCAGTGAAATCAGCGCCTACGTCTACTGCCGACGCGCCTGGTGGCTCAGCCGTGTGGCCGGCTACCGGCCGGAGAACGCGCAGGCGCTGGCCCGCGGCGCCCGCTACCACGAGCAGCACGGCCGGCTGGTGCGCGGGGCGGTCTGGGGACGCCGGCTGGCGTATGGCATCTTCTTTGTCGTTGTGGCGATCTTCGTCTTCCTGTTGGTCAGCGGAGCGTAGCAGGCGATGGGCATCGAGGGGATCGAGACCGGATGGGCCGCTCTGGGCGCGGCTCTGCTGCTTCTCGGCCTGGCGCTGTTCATCCGGGCCGGCCGTATGTGGCGGGAGAGCGGGCTGCCGCGCGGCGAGATCTTCTACACCGACACCGGCACCTGGTATGCCCAGGAAGCGCCCCTTTATTCGGCCCGGCTGCAGCTAACCGGCCGGCCCGATTATCTGGTCGAAGAGCCGGGCGGCGGCATCGTGCCCGTGGAGGTCAAGTCGGGGGCCGCGCCGCCCTATCCTCACCAGAGCCACATCCTGCAGCTTGCGGCTTACTGCCTGCTGGTGGACGAGACCTACGGGCAGCGGCCGGAGCGCGGCCTTCTCCAGTACGCCGATAACGCCTTCAGCATCCCTTTCACCCCGGAGCTGGAGGAGACCCTGCTGGACGTGCTGGCGGAGATGCACGAGGATTTCTACGCCGAGGAGGTGGACCGCGACCACGGCGACTGGCAGCGCTGCGCCGCCTGCGGCCATCGCGCCCACTGCGCGCAGAGTCTGGTGTAACAGCGGATGCGGGCAGGGATGCTGCCTGTCAGGATGGCAGGCGCGCTCCGTTCTCAGGGGGGCATTTCCACATTAGGGCAACTTGGAGAGTTCTGCCTTTCAGCCGGTGAAGCGATATAATAATCCCTCGAACCCCGGGCCGTCGTCTGCAAGAGATTCCTGCGGCGCGACCATGTGCGCCCCGATTGCCCGGCGTGGAGGTAAGCTTGAGCTCTATTCAACGGGTTGCGGGCATGCAGGATGTCCTGCCCGCCGACAGGGCCTACTGGGATAAGGTTATTGGCGCGGCCGAAGAGACGGCCCTGCACTACGCCTTCCAGCGGCTGGACGTGCCCATCATCGAATACACCGACCTCTTCGAGCGCGGCGTCGGCACCGCCTCCGACTTCTTCGTCCAGAAGGAGATGTATACTATCGAGGAAGAGGACGGGGACAGCTTCGCCCTGCGGCCGGAGTTTACGGCGGGCGTCGTGCGCGCCTACGTCGAGAATGGGTTGAACAACGAGACCCAGCCGGTAAAGGTCTACACCTTCGGGCCCATCTTCCGCCGCGAGCGGCCCCAGGCCGGCCGCTACCGCCAGCACAGCCAGTTCAATTGTGAGATTATCGGCGAGACCGACCCGGCCGCCGACGCCGAAGCCATCAGCCTCGCCCTCGACTACCTGCGGCGGCTCGGGCTGCGCGATCTCAGCGTGCAGCTCAACAGCACCGGCTGCCGGCGCTGCAAGCCGGCCTACGTCGAGAAGCTGCGCGCCTATTTGAAGACCCGGCCGGAAAAGCTGTCGCCCGTGGACGAGGAGCGGCTGCGCCGCAACCCGCTGCGCATCCTCGACAGCAAGGAGCCGGGCATGGACGCCGTGCTCGCCGAAGCGCCGCACATCATTGACCATCTGTGCGAGGATTGCGCCGCCCACTACGCCGAGCTGCTGCAGATTCTCGACCGGCTGGGCGTGCCCTACAGGCAGAACTTCCGCCTCGTGCGCGGCATCGACTATTACGTCCAGACCGTCTTCGAGGTCTGGGCGGAAGGCATCGGCGCGCAGTCGGCCCTTTTTGGCGGCGGGCGCTACGACGGCCTCTCGGAGGCCATCGGCGGCCCGCCAGCGCCCGCGGTCGGCTTCGGCAGCGGCATCGAGCGCGTCATCCTGGCGATGCAGGCGCAGGGCGTCGAAGCGCCGCAGCCGCCCACGCCGCAGGTCATGGTCGTGCATTTTGGCGGCGAGACGAAGTTGGCGGCTCTGGAGCTGGCCCAGGCGCTGCGCGCCGCCGGCATCAGCACCTTCT
Organism: Chloroflexota bacterium; assembly: GCA_012515125.1. Classification (GTDB taxonomy): domain Bacteria; phylum Chloroflexota; class Anaerolineae; order Promineifilales; family Promineifilaceae; genus JAAYYY01. Next base: position 440 of record JAAYYY010000194.1, on the reverse strand, counting down.
TCGCCTTTGCCCGCGAGCGGCGCAGTATGAAGAGCCAGATGCGCGAGGCGAACCGCCGGCAGGTCCGGGAGACGCTGATTATCGGTGAGGACGAAGTCGCCCAGGGCCTCGTCACGGTGCGCCCGATGGACGGCGGCGAGCAAACCGCTGTGCCACGCGGCGAAATCGTCGCCTGGCTGCAGCAAAGAGCGGAGGGCCGCCGCTGAGATGGAGCGGGCGACCATCCTGTACCACCCCGGCATCGAGGAAGCAGCGCCGCTGGCTGCGCAGGTCAAGGCGTGGCTGCAACAGCGCGGCGTGGCCGGCCACGTAGCCGCCGGCGATGATCTGGAGGAGCCGGCCGTGCAGGAGGAGGTCGCCCAGAGCGATCTGGCCATCGTGCTCGGCGGCGACGGCTCGACGCTGCGCGCGGCGCGCGTGACCTCCTGCTACGACGTGCC
>JAAYYY010000018.1 GCA_012515125.1 Chloroflexota bacterium | reverse complement strand
CGCTCTACAGGGGCGGGCGACACGTACCTTCCGGTCACAAATATACCCGCCTTTGTACCCGGATTATGCCCCTGGCAAGTTGCGGTTTGCGCCTGCCGCGACTAGCATGATCCGTAGCGGGCCCATCTGGGCGCGATTGACCATCCAGACGGCACAAGGGACTATGAAGGCAACCCTCATCTACAACCAGAACGCGCGCAGCACCGACGACCATAACGTCGAGATACTCCAGGATGCGCTGCACGGCGCCGGCTACGACCCTGTCTACACGCCGACCGAAAAGGAGGAGGATCTGGACGCCGTGCTGGCGGAGGCCGGCGGCGGCCTCGTCGTCGTCGCGGGCGGCGATGGGACGGTGCGCGCCGTCGCCCGCCGCCTCCTGGGAAGCGACAGCCCGATGGCCATCCTGCCGATGGGCACCGCGAACAACATCGCCCGCAACTTCAACATTGACGGCGATCCGCTCGACCTCGTCGCCGCCCTCGCCGATCCCTTCCGCTGCCCGTTCGACGTGGGCAAGGTCGAGACCCCCTGGGGCACCGACTATTTCCTGGAGGCGCTGGGCTTCGGCTTCTACGCGGACACCCTGGCGGCCTACGGCAACAACGAGGAGAAGAGCCTGCTGCGCGCAGTCGGCGCCTTCACCCGCACCCTGCCCAACTATCAGGCGCGCACATTCACGATGAGACTCGACGGCGAGGACGCCGGCGGCGATTACCTGCTCGTCGAGGTGCTCAACACCACCGCCTTCGGGCCCCGCCTGAAGGTTGCGCCCCGCGCCGACTCCGGCGATGGCCTCTTTGAGATTATCCGCATCCGCGCCGACGCCCGCGACGGCTTCCTGAGCTACATGACCAGCCTCGTCGCCGAGGAGCTGCACGAGCTGCCCAGCGTGGAGACGAGCACCGCCCGCCGCGTGGAACTGTTCTGGACCAACTTCCCGGTTCATGTGGACGGCACGCTCTACCCCCCGGCGACTGGCGAGCCGGTCCCCCTCGCCAGCAATCCGCGCATTGTCGCCGAGGTCCTGCCGCACGCCCTGGAGCTGTGGCTGCCGCACGATCCCGACGAAGTCCGGCAGGCGTAGGCTCGTGACCGGCGACGAACGGCGCCAGAAGGCGCAGCAGGCCGAAGAACAGCGGGAGCAGCTCTCGCCCGTCGAGGAGCTGCAGGTCGATCTGCTGGGCGCGGTCGTCACCGGGCAGGACGAGCCGCCGCTGGAGCTGATGAAAATCGACCTGCACTGCCACAGCGAGGCGTCGGCCGATTGCATTACGCCAATCGCGCAGATTCCGGCCCGCTGCGCGGCGCGCGCCATCCGCGTGCAGGCGATCACCGACCACAACGAAATCTGGGGCGCGCAGAAGCTGCAGGAGCTGGTCGCCGCCAACGGCCATCCGCTCGGCGTCATCGTCGGCGAAGAAGTGAGCACCACCGAAGGGGAGATCATCGGCCTCTTCCTGCACGAGAAGATACCGGCCGGCCTCTCGCCGGAAGAAACGGTCGAGCGCATTCTCGTGCAGGGCGGCCTCGTGCTATTGCCCCACGGCTTCGACCCGCTCAAGCGCT
>JAAYYY010000193.1 GCA_012515125.1 Chloroflexota bacterium | reverse complement strand
GTAGTAGCCCCGCTGCATCTAGCGCCATGCCCACCAGCCGGTCGCGGAAGAGAGAGGTGCCCTCGCCGCCGTCCAGCGTTTCCACCTCCCACGATGTCCCCTCGCGGTAGATGTACTCAATCTGGTGCGTCCTCCCGTTCGGATTCGAGCGGAAGGTGACGAGATGCGGATCGCCGGTGGCGTCTATGTCCAGCCCGACGTCGGCGATCTCCTCGTCCGCGTCCAGCGTGCTCACCGTCTCGATCTGCCAGCTTGTCCCGTTCAGCGAGGCGACCTTGAGCTGGTCAAAGCCCTGGAAGGTGTCGAGGGCATAAGCGATAGTCGGGTTGCCGCTGCCGTCCAGCGCCAGCGCCGTCACAAACACGCCGGCGTCGGGCACGTCGCCGTCCAGAACCTCCGTCTGCCAGCTTGCGCCATTCCACAAAGCGTACTTCAGCACGTGGGTGTCGAACTCCTCGCGCACGGCGTAACTGAGATGCACGTCGCCGGCGCCGTCCAGCGCCAGCGCGCTGTCGTAGATCAGCTTGCTCTCCACCGTCTGAATCTGCCAGGCGGCGCCGTCCCAGCGGGCCAGCTTGAGCAGCTCGGGCTCGCCGGACGTGTTGCTATAGGTGTTGTAGACGATGTGCGCGCGGCCGCTCCCGTCGAGCGCCAGCCCGCCGAGCGCCATTGTCTGCGGGAAGGGCGCGCTGTCCACCGTCTCTATCTGCCACGCCGTTCCGTCCCACCGGGCGAGCTGCAGTATATTGGCCCGCCCGTTCGTAAAGGCGATCTGCGCCCGGCCGGCGGCGTCCAGGGCCAGCGCCGTATCCGACACGCCGTTGGCGACGAACTCGTCGTGCCAGCGCACCCCGTCCCAGCGTGCGTAGGTCAGATAGGAGTAGGTGTCGTCCTGGCCCTGGTGGAGGCGGCCATAGCTGATGTGCGGGTAGCCGTTCGCGTCCAGCGCCAGGGAGGGCGAATAGCCGGCGTCGCCGCGCGCGTCCACGAGTTGCACCTGCCAGCCCGGCTCGTTAGGCACGACCACGTCCACGCCCTCGTTCAGCCAGACCCGGTCCTCCGCGGTCGTCACCTCGAACAGGTCGAGCGCGCCGTCGCCGTTGAGGTCGCCCAGCCCCAGCGCCCGGCTCCAGTACAGGCCGATCTCGTCGCCAAACTCCTGATCGACGGTAAACGCCCGCCCACCGTCGTTGCGCCACACGCGGTTCGGCTCGGCGGTGATGTTCGCCACCACCGCATCCAGATCCGCGTCGCCGTCTACGTCGCCCAGGGCTACGTCCCAGCTACTGTCGTTGGCCGGGAGCGCGCCGCCCGCGCTGAAATCGCGCCCGCCATCGTTCCAGTAGATTTGATCCGCCCCGCTTCCGGCCAGGAAGATGTCCGGCCGGTTGTCCCCATCCAGGTTGCCCACCGCCGCCCCGTGCACCAGGCTGGCCGCCGGTAGCGGATCGCCTGCCGTGAACGAGCCAGGCCCCGGCGACCAGTTGCCGTCGTTCCACCAGACGTGGCTGCTCGTGCCGCTCGCACTGTCCACAATCAGTGCGTCCAGCCAGCCGTCGTCGTCCAGGTCAGCCAGTACGGCGTCCTCGCTGAACAGGAACGGCAAAGCCGGCCCGGCAGAGAAGGTGCTGTTGCCGTTGTTCAGCCACACCTGGTTGCTGTTCCCGACGAGCAGCGCGTCCAGATCGCCGTCGCCGTCCACGTCGCCCAGGGCTACCCCATAGGCCGTCGAGCTGCCGAAGGTCGAGCCGCCGTCAAAGGTACCCTCGACGCCGCCCTGGGCGCCGCCCACGTTGAGCCAGACCCTGGCGGTCAGTAGAGACGTTGGGGGAATGCCCACGACGAGGGCGTCGAGATCGCCGTCGCCGTCCAGGTCGCCCAGCGCCACGTCATGGCCGTTGGCGCTGCCCATCGTCTGCCCGGCGGTAAAGGTGCCGTCGCCCGCGTTGAACCAGACCTGGTTGGCTTCGCCAAAGGTCGTGTGGTCGTTGGCGACGAAGGCGTCGAGATCGCCATCGCCGTCCAGGTCGCCCAGCGCGACGCCGTTACCCGTCTCGCCGCCAAGAATCTGGCCACTATTGGCGAAAATGTGACTTGTCGCCAGCGCCGGCCGGGTCCAGGCGTAACCGGCCGCGGCGGCGAGCGACAGGAGCAGCACGACCACGGGCAATTGCCTCAGCAGTTGGCTCATCCGGTGGGAAAGCAGTTGACGTTTCATCTTGCCCTCTCTTATCTAGAGCGCCAGACCAAGCTGCCTGAGCAGCCGCCCGGCGTCGTAATACAGCACGGCCCGCTGGATGCGCCCGTCGCGGATCTGGCAGACGAGGACCATCGGCACGGCGACCGGCCGGCCCGTCGGCGGGATGCCGAGGAACGGCCCTTCCTGCCGGCCGCTGAAGGTGAACTGCAGCATCGCCGCCTCGCCGTCGGCCAGCAGCTGTTCGGCCTCGATCCGCGCTGCGGGAAAGCCCTCGACAAAAAAGGCCCGCAGCAGGCCGGCGGCCTCGTCGCGGCCCAGACAGGTGCGGCGTTGGGCCACGTCTTCCAACACCACGTCTTCGGCCAGCGGTGCGGCTGCCGGCGCCCTCACAAAGGCCGCCATCAGCCGCCGGTTGGTCACAGCAGGCTCGTCCTCCATGGTTGTCCTGTCCTCCCTTCCCTGAGTTGCTCCCAGCCTACACCGTCCCCGTTTCCAGATCCGTTTCCACACAGGCTGCGGGCTGGAAGCCCGCGATCCGCCCTATCCCCCAATCAGCGCATCCACCTGCTCCAGAAGCGCCAGCAGCGCGGC
>JAAYYY010000192.1 GCA_012515125.1 Chloroflexota bacterium | reverse complement strand
TTCGCCCCCTCGGCGACGACGGCGATGGAGAAACCATAGCCCATTTCGTTGCGCTCGCGCACCTTCTGGGCCACCTTTTCGATGTCGTAAGGTATCTCCGGGATCAGGATGATGTCGGCCGTGGCGGACACGCCGGCATAAAGGGCTATCCAGCCGGCATACCGGCCCATGACCTCGACGACCATTACCCGCCCGTGAGCTTCGGCCGTCGAGTGCAGCCGGTCGATGGCCTGGGTGGCGAAGCTGGCGGCGGTATTGAAGCCGAAGGTGACGATCGTGCCCGCCAGATCGTTGTCGATCGTCTTGGGCACGCCGACGATCCGCAACCCCTTTTCGGCCAGCACGCTGGCGATGTGCATCGAACCGTCGCCACCGACGGCAATGAGGGCGTCGATCTCGTGCGCGGCAAAGGCTGCCAGCAACTCGTCCGTACGGTCGATCTCGATCATCTCGCCATCCGGCCCCACCACCGGATAGCTGAGCGGATTTCCTCTGTTTGTCGTGCCAAGTATAGTGCCGCCCAGGTGCGTGATGCCGCGCACCTTTTCGCGCGTCAGGGGTACGATGCCCTGCCCTTTGAAGCGATCCGGGTCGAGCAACCCGTTGTAGCCATCGCGGATACCGACACACTCCCAGCCGCGGTGCAGCGCGGCGAGGGTGACTGCACGGATAACGGCGTTCAGCCCCGGGGCGTCCCCGCCGCCTGTGCTGATGGCGATGCGCCGGATAGTCATCGGGCTCTCCTTGCGTTAACTATCTTCCGGCAGCCGGATGCGCGCCCCAATGAAGGCCTCGACCTGTTGGGCAAGCGAGTCCAGCGACGCCGAGTTGTCGATGGTCCAGTTGGCCATGTCCATGCAGCGCCGGATGTTGTGGCCGTGTGCGGGCTCGTCATTGCCCGCTTCCCCCAGGATCATGCGCCGGGCGGCTTCTTTCTGCCGCACGAATTCGGCCGGCTCGTCATAGCGGGCGCGGGCCGCGATCCGGCTTACGAGCACGTCCAGCGGCGCGTCTACGGCGACAAGATCGAAGCGCGGCGCCAGCTCCCGCTGAAGATACGCGACTTCCTCCGGATTGCGGATAGCGTCGACAATGACGACCAGGGGCAAATCGTCCGTCAGCAGGCTCAGATCCTGCCGCAGCTTGTTGACCACCAGCAGCGAAAGAACGCCGCTGCCGTGTTCCAGGCGTAGCTGGTTAGCAATGGCTCGCAGAACGGGCCGCGACACTTCCATCTCGCGGCGCTTCGCCTCCTCTCGTAATTCGTCAGAGAGGCTGTAATAGCGTGTGCCGATACCCTGCTCTTCCAGCATAGATCGCAGCACGTCGATAAATGCCCCTTTCCCGGCTCCAGGCAGGCCGGTGACGCCGACATAACGCAGCACCTCTTGCACCTTCAAAAAACGCTCCTGTCCTTACTTTCGGCCAATAATACTGCATTTTCAGGACTGTCCCACATGCCGGTTGCAGGCCAAGCGGGCGCGTGTTACTTTGACGGCATGCGCAGCGCATGGTGGCGGCTCGTCCGTCTGGGGTTCAATCTTCTCTACCATCAGATGGCCTGGAGCTACGACGCCGTGAGCTGGCTGGCCTCCCTCGGGCAGTGGCGAGCGTGGCAGGCAGCGGCTTTACCCTACGTGCGCGGCAACCGCGTCCTGGAGCTGGCCCACGGGCCGGGGCACATGCTGCTGGCGCTGATCCGCGCGGGTTACACCGTCACCGGTCTGGACTTGTCGGCGCAGATGGGGCGCATGGCGCGGCGCCGGCTGGCCCGTGCGGGCTGCCGCGCTGCCCTCGTGCGCGGGCGCGGCGAGGCGCTGCCTTTTACCGACAACAGCTTCGACACCGTCTACAGCTCCTTTCCAACCCCCTTCATTCTGGCCGGCGAGACGCTGCAATCGGTCTGGCGGGTGCTGGCGCCCGGCGGCCGGCTTGTCGTCGTGCCCCAGGCGCATCTGACCGGCAAAGGGGCGGCGAGCCGTTTCGTCAACTGGCTCTATTGGATTACGGGACAGCGGCGGGATAAGCCCTCGGAGCGAGAGTCCTCTCCGGCTGGCGCCTGGGTTGCGCTGCTGGAACGGCAGGGCTTCCGCCTGGAAGTCGTGCCGGTCGCTCTGGCGCGCAGCGAGGTCCTCGTCGTCGTCGCTCACAAGGACGCTGGAACGGACCGGGTAACACCTCCCGTATCCTGACTACGCTGGGCGCCGGCGGCAACCGGTTTGATGAATGCTCGCCGCCACTGGTACAATGCGTATCTGGCGCTATGTTACTCAGCGAAGGAGAAAGCGTGACCGAAACGGAGCGCATGAACTTGCAGCGGCCTGCCTGGCGGCACCGACTTTTTTTGCTGGCCGTCGCTCTGGCCGCCATCGGAGCCGACCAGCTTACCAAGATCGCCGTCGAGCGAGCCCTGCCCCTCAACGCGTCCTGGACGCCTCTGGAAGGCATCGCTCCTTTTTTCCGCTTCACTCACGTGAGCAATACGGGGGCAGCGTTTGGCCTGTTCCCAACCGGCAGTCTGCTTTTCGCCGTCGTCGCCCTGGTCGTCGGTACGATCATCTTCGTCTACAACTTCCGGCTCCCGGCGGGCAACCTGCTGCTGCGCCTGGCGCTGGGGCTGCAGCTTGGGGGCGCTCTGGGCAACCTCGCCGATCGTCTGCGTCTGGGCCACGTAACCGATTTTCTGGACTTCGGCCCCTGGCCTGTCTTCAATCTGGCCGACGTGTCTATCGTCGGCGGCGTCCTGCTGCTGGGCCTACTTACGCTGCTGGAGGAGCGCGAGAATCTGCGGCAGAAACGAGAGGCGGCCGGGAGCGAGCCGCACACAGAACCGGGCGCACACGCACTTGGCGGGCTGCAGCGCCCCTCAGAGAATGAAACGACAGGTTGAGCTGATTCTCGACGCGCCGGGCGAGCGGCTGGACAAAGCGCTGGCGCAGGCCATGCCGGAGATCTCTCGCTCGCAGTGGCAGCAACTGATCCGCGATGGGCTGGTCATGGTCGGCGGTGCGCCGGTGCGGGCCAGCCTGCGTCTGGACGGCGGCGAGCGGGTCGTCGCCTCACTGCCCGAGGTCGCCGAAACGGAGCTGGTGGCCGACGATATCCCACTGGACATACTCTACGAGGACGCCGATCTGCTGGCAGTCAATAAGCCGGCCGGCATGGTCGTTCATCCGGCGCCCGGACATAGCACGGGGACGCTGGTCAACGCGGTGTTAGGTTACTGTCCCGATCTCGAAGGGGTTGGCGGCGAGCGGCGACCGGGCATCGTCCACCGGCTGGACCGAGATACGTCCGGCGTCATCGTCGTCGCCAAGAACGACCGGGCACTGCGCCACCTGCAGAAGCAGTTCAAACGGCGCTCCGTGCAGAAGGTCTATCTGGCGCTGGTCGATGGCCTTATCCAGCCGCAGCAAGCCATCATCGACGCGCCGCTGGGCCGCGACCCGCGCTACCGGCAGAAAATGGCCGTCATCCCGCCCGGTTCTTCGGCGCGCTCCCGCCGGGCGCAGACCTTTTATCGCCTGGAACGTGCCTACCGCCAGCACTCACTGGTTCGGGTCGAGCCGCGCACCGGGCGTACTCACCAGATCCGGGTACACCTGGCTTTTGCCGGCTACCCGATTGTGGGCGACACCATTTACGGGCGCAGGAAGCCAACACTACCTCTGGAGCGCCACTTCCTGCACGCCGCCTCGCTCACCTTCCGGCGCCCCGGCGACGACGTCGAAATGACGGTCGAAGCGCCGCTGCCTGAGGATCTGGCGGCGCTGCTGGCCGAGCTGGAACAGGACGTTTAGAGCGAGTATTGAAGAGGGGCAGCCATGCACCCGTATGACTGCCCAGGGAGAAGACGATGGATCAGGAGATGGTGCGTCAGGAGATACCCACAGCAGGCTCAAAGGCGCCGGACTTCACCCTGATGGCGCAGGGAGGCGAGAAAGTGCGCCTGAGCGACCTGCGCGGCAAGAAAGTCGTGCTTGGCTTTCATCCGCTGGCCTTTACCCGCATCTGCACGAGGCAAATGGTAGACCTGGAGCTGGCCCGCGACCGGATGGAAGCGGCGGGAGCGACGGCGCTGGGAATCAGCGTTGATCCAGTGCCGGCCAAGAAAGCCTGGGCGCAGAGTATCGGCGTGAGCAAAACGCCGCTGCTCGCCGATTTCTGGCCGCACGGCGCCGTGGCAAGGGCCTATGGGGTCTGGAACGAGGAACAGGGAGCCAGCACGCGGGCCACTTTCATCGTGGACGAAGAGGGAATTGTGGCCTGGAGAAAGGATTATCCTCCGGGCACTGTGCCGGATATCGAGGAGATCCTGGCGGTACTGGAAGGGTTGTAGATTCCGAGTTCGGGCCGCTTTATGCCTCGACCTGAACGCTATACTTGACCGGTAGCGAGAAGTAGAAGGTACTGCCCTTCCCTTCCTGGCTGTGCACCCAGACACGCCCGCCGTGGCGCTGGACGATGCTCTTCACGATAGCCAGGCCCAGACCCGATCCCTTCGTAACGTCCTGATCTTTCTGCCGCACGCGGTAGAACTTCTCGAATAGCCGGATCTGCTCCTTGTGTGGGATGCCGGGCCCCCGGTCCTGGACGCTGAAGATAATCTCGTCCCCATCATGTTGCGCGCGCACGAGCACGACGCCGCTGTGAGGCGCATGTTTGATCGCATTGCCGATCAGGTTGGTGACTGCGCTCTTGAGAAGCGCGGCATCTGCCTTCATAATCGGCAGATCGGGCCGGGCTATGACCTGCAGGTCCAGCCCTGCTTCGGCGGCCTGGTCGGCGTGATCCGCCACCACCTCCGTGAGCAGCTGCGGCACCTCGATGTCGTTGATGACCAGCTCTACGCCGGCTTCAATGCGACCCAGGTGGAGCAGACCCTCGACTATGCGCGAAATCTGCTCAACGCCACTCTGGATTTTCTCCACGTAACCCTGCTGCCGCTCATTGATCTCTCCGGCGATGGGGAGCATGGCCAGATAGCCGCGCATGAAGGTCAGCGGGCTGCGGAGGTCATGTGAAACCGTAGCCACAAACTCGGATTTGAGGTCGTCGAGCTCCTTGAGCTGGGTGATATCGTGGAGAACGGCGACGCGACCCACAACCTGCCCGTCGCCGCGAACAATCGTCGAAACGCCGGCATAAAAGGTGCGCCCATCGTCGCCGGGGATCTCCAGGTTGCGCACCCGCTCTTCACGTTCGGTCAGTGCTGCCACGAGCGGCCGGCTCGGTATGACATCGGCAACCTGCCGGTGGGTCACGGCCCTGGCATTAATGTTAAAGAGGCGCTCCATCGCCGGATTGACGAACAGGATACGGTTTGTCTGGTCGGTAACCACGAAGGCATCGGAGGTGCTGGCGAGCACGGCGATCAGGCGGCGCCGCTGGCCCTCGGCGGTGGCATAGAGGTGGGCGTTCTCCACGAGGACGGAGGCCTGACCGGCCAGCGTGCGCAACAGATTCAGCTCAGACTCTTCGATGACGCGGGCCTGGCGATAGCCGAGGTAGAGGACACCCTGGAATTTGCTCTTGCTGTAGAGCGTCACGGAAACCATGGCCTGCACAGGGAGAGAGGCCTGGACCGGCAGGTTGAAGGCGTGGCAAATCTGTTCGGGGGTATTGAGGATCAGCTCCTCCTGCTGGCGGGCCAACTGGACGATATGGCGGTCGAAGGGGGCCATCACGTCCCCCACCGGACCGTCGGCGAAAGCCAGCGGGTGGCGGCTCATCGGGTTCAGCACGATGGCGCGCACGCCTGCTGCGCCGGTCCCGCGCAGGATACCGCGCAGGATGGTCGGGATACCATGCTCGATGTCGATGCTCGTCGAAATGTCCTGGCTGACCTGCAGCATCAGGCTCTTGTCGTTGAACTGCTGCTGTAAGGAGCGCCGCATGCGCTCGAAGGCCTGAGCAAGCTGGCCGATTTCTCCTTCGTCGTCAAGCGGCACAGTCGCTTCCCAGTTGCCGGACGTTAGCTGGTGCGACGCCTGAACCAGCCGGCGCAGCGGCTTGCTGATCGAGTCGCTGAGCAGGTAGAGCTGCGCGGCGACAAGACCGATGACGGGCAACAGCGCCAGCAGCAGGGGTGCGCTGATCTCCAGGGCCAGCCCGAGCACGACGGCATAGGGCAGCGTGACCACGACCGTCCAGGGATGGTCAGGCCCCTCGGCAAAATAGACCAGCTCGCGGGCATTGGTATCGCTGGAGCGCCCTTCATAGGCAAATCCCGGGAGGTCCCGGCGGGCGCGGAGATATTGATCCTCAGAGACGGCCGGCACCCAGGTCGTCAGCAGACTCGTCTCGTCAGGGTGCGCGATCACCTGGTTTTCTTCGTCCACGATGAACCCGGTGCCGGCGCCCACTGTGTTCTGGATGCCGCCGACCAGCCCGCCGAGGGCCACGCCGGGGATGCGGCCAATCAGGGCGGCTTCGGCCTGGCCTTCCTCGTTCATGACCGGCACGACGATGCTTACCACCTCCAGCCCGCCGGCCGTTTCCTGGGCCGCCGTGATCGACGGGAGGCCGCGCGCCACGGCATCACCAACGGCGGTCTCCTCCTGCGCCGTCAGCTCCACCGAGCGTACGTCCCGGTCAGGATAGTAAGCGCGGACCTGTCCGTCGCCGTCTACCAGAATAACCCGACGGTAATAGGCGCCGCCGCTGCGGGCCAGCTGGGCCAGTTCGTCGCCGATGGCCTCTTCGTCCACTCCCAGCAGCGTCTGGTTCTGACCATACTGGCGCAGCAGGTTTTGCAGCTGGTTGCGGAAGTCGGGTATCTCTTCGGAGACGGCGCTGGCATCCTGGGCCATCTCGTTGATCGCCAGCCGGGTGGCCACACTTTTCGCCGAGAGAAAGACGACCATCAGCAGAAGCGTCGCCACGATGATAGAGAGCAGCGCGAAGTTGACGAGAAGCCGGCTGCGCAGCGTGCGCCCGGCAATCGAGCTAACCAGCGGGCCATAATCGGGCCGCAACTCCGGCGCGATCCACAGGGCACGCAGGACGAAGCCGCCGACGAGCGCCTCGACAGCCAGCGGCAGTAGCTGGGCCCACGTGGTCGAGATCGCCCAATCCAGAGCGACGAGGGTCTCAACCTCCGTAGTGGCATAGCTCAACATAGCCCAACCGAGCAGGGGAAAGCCCAGCAGGAGGCCGAGCGGGGCGGCGGCAATGGGCTGGCGGATGATGTCGTACATCCAGCCACGGTAGCGCTGCTGCAGGAAAGTGGCGACGAGCAGCGTCGCCAGAGCGAAATAGAGGGGCTCGAATAGCTGGTGGCTCTGCCAGAACATCCGGCTCAACCCGGTGGCGAAGCCGACGAGGACGGCCACGGGCGGCGGAAAATAAGCCGCTGCGAGCACCAGCGGGATCGCGCTCAGGAGCGCCAGAACCGTCTGCGGGTTCTGGACGACGCCGGGGCGCGGCAGCAGGCCGGGCAGTGTGACCGACATCGCCAGGAACTGGCTGCCGGCGAAGCCCGCCAGCACCAACAGCAGCAACCCCATGCGCTGCCGGCCGGTCAGCCGGCGCAACGACGACCGCTGCCGGTAGAGAAACCAGGCAAACAAAACCAGATAGAACAGGAATAATGACAAGGCAAGGAAGGGGCGCTCGGGCATGACCAAGCGTGGCGTCTCAGTTGCTCCCCATAGTTCAACTGGCATAGGTGTCTCCCGCCAGGAGCTGCCAACGGACAGCTCCTGCCCTGGCAATAATGGAACCACTTCCCCGAAACGTGGCGCCTTTCACGAAATATTAACACGGCCCAGATATAAGCGCAATGATCTCGTCTACCGCCACAATCGCGGTTTGTCTTTTGGCCTGCTGTCCTCTATGATCTGACCAGTTTCCGCCAGTTGCGGCAACGAACGTCGCCCAAATCCTGATGATGAATTCGCCACGCCGCACGTACACTATCCTCATCGGTATCATCCTGCTGACCCTTCCCTGCTACTGCCTTGGCATCGCGGCCTATACGCTGGCGCCGGGTCAGATGCCTACATTGCCGGCGCCCCTCGTCACGCCCACAGCTTCGGCGACCAGCCCGCCCACACAGCTACCGACCCCAACGTCGCAGCCGGGCATTACGCGGGAGCCCACGGCAACCCTGCCACCGACCCCCGGCCAGTTTGCCACGGCGACGCTGCAGCCCAGCGCCACCCCGGCCGATACGGCCACGCCGACCGAGACGCCCACCGAGACCCCAGAACCGACCGCCACCGATACGGCAACGCCCACCGAGACGCCGACAGAAACGCTGACCCCCACGCCGACGGAGACGGCCACGCCGGAAGATACGCCCACGAGCGAGTCGCCCAACGAGACACCTACGCTGGAGGTCACCATTGAGCCGACGGTTCCGGTCACCGACACGGTAGGCACAGATTGAGTAAACGTTATGGACCTTTTTAAGACATTACAGACCTTAACGGAGACGCCCGGTCCTTCGGGGCAGGAAGCCGGCATCGCCATGGTCATCATGGAGATGTGGCGCCCCCTGGCCGACGAAGTGCGCGAGGACCGCATAGGCAACATCGTGGCGGTGAAACGCGGCAAAGGCGATGGGCCTCGCCCCCGGCTGCTTCTCGCCGCACACATGGACGAAATTGCCCTGATGGTCCGGCAGATCGTCGCCTACCCGTCCGAAAAAGAGGGCGCCGAGGACGAGCAGGCTCACGGCTTCCTGCGCGTCTCGCGCGTGGGCGGCGTCGACCTGCGCCACCTGTATGGGCAGCAGATCGTCGTCCATGGGCAGCGTAACCTGCCCGGCGTCATCGCCGCCCTGCCCACACACATGTTGCCGCCCGACCGCGGCGATAAGCCCTACGATCTCGACGAGTTGGTAGCCGACGTGGGCCTGCCGCTGGGCGAGCTGCGGAATCTGGTGTCGGTTGGCGATTTCATCACCTTTCGCCAGCCGCTGCGCCGCCTGCTCAACAACCGCGTCAGCGGCAAGGCGCTGGACAACCGCGCCTCAGTCGCCGCTGTGACGGTCGCGCTCGATTACCTGCAGAAGCGGGAGCATAGCTGGGACGTGATCGCCGTGGCGACTGTTCAGGAGGAGACGCGCCTGCTGGGCGCCTTCACCAGCGGCTACGCCGAGCAGCCTGACCTGGCGGTGGCTATTGACGTTACCTTTGGCAAAGGGCCGGGCGCCAAAGAGAGCCATCTCTTTGAGCTGGACGGTGGACCGACGCTGGGCCTGGGGCCGAACGTCCATCCGGGCATCCACGAAGCACTGAAAAGCGCCGCCGAGACGCTGGAAATGACGGTGCATGTCGAGCCCCACGCGCGGGCGAGCGGGACCGACGCCTTCGGCCTGCAGGTTGCCCGCGCCGGCATCCCCACGGGCCTGGTCAGCATCCCGCTGCGTTATATGCACACGATGGTGGAGACGGCTGCGCTGAGGGACGTGCGGCGGGCCGGCCGGCTGCTGGGCGAGTTCGCCGCGCAGCTCGACGCCGACTTTCTGGAGAAGACGGCGCGCAAGATGATGGAAGCGGATTAGCATGAACGATCTCCTACAAAAACTGACCGAAGCAGTGGGCGTTTCTGGCGACGAAAAACAGGTGCGCTTGCTGATCCGCGACCTGATCGACGGGCACGTGGACGAGTGGCGCGTCGACGCCCTGGGCAACCTCATCGCCCTCAAGAAAGGCAGCGGCGCGAGTGGGCTACGGGTGCTGGTGGATGCCCACATGGACGAAGTGGGTATGATGATTACCGGCGCCGACAGCGACGGCACGCTGCGTTTTGAGGCGGTGGGCGGTATCAGCCCTCCGGCCCTGCTCGGCAAGGTAGTCCAGGTTGGACCAAAGCAGCTTCCGGGCATGATCGGCGCCCGGCCCATCCACCTGCTGGATGCCGGACAGCGCAACCGGAACGTCAAGATTGACGACATGCGCATCGACATCGGCGCGAAGAAGAAAGAGGAGGCCGAGCGTAAGGTGAGCGCGGGCGACCGGGCTACCTTCCTGACCAGGTACGAAGAAAGCGGGCGTGTGGCGTTGGGAAAAGCGTTCGACAACCGGGCAGGCTGTGCGGCCCTGATCGAGCTGCTGCGCGGCGAGCCCTTTCCGTTCGACCTCTACGCCGTCTTCTCGGTACAGGAAGAAGTGGGGCTGCGCGGCGCGCAGGCAGCAGCCTTCGGCGTGCGGCCCGACGTCGCGCTCGTGCTGGAGTCGACGCCGGCCTACGACCTGCCCAACGAACGGGACGTCAGCCCGAACGTCGTCATGGGCCGGGGAGCCTCCCTGTACGTGATGGACGCCGGAACAATCCAGGACCCACGGCTCGTCAGCCACCTCATGCGCACCGCCGACGACAACAACATCCCTTACCAGATCCGCCAGCCGGGTGGGGGCGGCACGAACACAGCCGTGATCCAGCGGGCCGGAGGCGCCGTTTCGGCAGCCACGATTGCCACGCCGACCCGCTATGCCCACGCGCCGACAAGCATGATTAACCTCGACGATTTCGGCCACGTCGTGCAGCTCGCGCAGGCGGCGCTACGCAACCTCGACGCGGCTGTACTGCAGCGATAAACCTGTCGTAGACCACGGAGCAGAACGATGAAAGAGCTAATCGAAAAACTGGTCAGCGCGTATGGGCCATCCGGCTTTGAGGACGCCGTCCGCGAGATCATCCGGCCGGAAGTGGAAGCTTACGCCGACGAGATTCGTGTCGATGCCCTGGGCAACCTGATCGTCCGCAAGCAGGGGGACGGCAGCGGGCGCCGGGTCATGGTTGCGGCGCACATGGACGAGATCGGCGTGATGGTTACCCACGTGACCAGAGAGGGCTTCCTGCGCTTCACCAACATCGGCGGCGTCTTCGTGCATCACCTCATGGGCAGCCGCGTGCAGTTTGCCGACGGCACGACAGGCGTCGTCTACGGCGAGAAACTGGAAGATCGCAGTAAGGTCCATCCGCTGAGCAAACATTACATCGACGTGGGCGCTTCCAGCCGGGAAGACGTCCCTGTGGCCGTCGGCGCCGCCGCCGCGTTCGTCGGGCCGTTCGAGCAACAAGGGGAGCTTTACATCGCCAAGAGCCTGGACGACCGCATTGGCTGCGCGATTGCCATTGCGGCGCTGCAGCGACTCGAGGCGACGCCTCACGACCTGTACGTGGTGTTCAGCGTGCAGGAAGAGGTGGGCACGCGCGGCGCGCAGGCAGCAGCAAATGCTATCGAGCCCGAGATTGGTCTGGCTATCGACGTGACGGGAACGGGCGACACACCCGGCGCAGCGGAGATGGCCGTCGAGCTGGGCAAGGGCACGGCGATCAAGGCGAAAGACCGGGATATGATCGCCCACGCCGGGCTGGTGCAGCTCATGCGCCAACGCGCAGGCGAGGCCGGCATTCCCTACCAGATGGAAGTGCTGGAGCCGGGCAGCACGGATGCGCGGTCGATCCAGATTGCGGGCGCGGGCAGCGCCGCCGGCGCGATAAGCGTTCCCTGCCGCTACGTGCATTCACAGAGCGAGGTCGTCCATGCCGGCGACGTCGAAAACAGCGTCCGGCTCCTGGTAGAATTGCTCTCCCGGCCTATCGATTTGTAGCGGCAGCCTGCGCCGTGGCGAAGTCGTCCAGCTCGCGCAGCAGGCGAGCCAGGTCCGCGAGCTGGTAATGGGCGTTGAGTCCGCTGGGGTTGGGCAACAGCCAGATGGGCACGCCGTCAATCGTCCTGCTCTGGAGGCCGACGCTGGCATTGGGCCGGCCGAAGGCGGTGCGGTAAGCGCCAAGTCCCAGTATCGCCAGCACGCCGGGCCGGTAACGCATCACTTTCTCGACCAGCCGCTCGCCTCCCTGCACGTACTCCTCTCTGGATAGCTCGTCGGCGCGCGCCGTGGCTCGCTGCACAACGTTGGTGATGCCATAACCGTAGCGCAGCAGCTCCTGTTCCTCCGGCGGGTGGAGCAGGCGCGGGGTGATGCCGGCGGCGTGGATGGCAGGCCAGAAGCGATTCCCCGGCCGGGCGAAGTGGTGGCCCATCCAGGCGGTGAAGAGGCCCGGGTTGATGCCGCAAAAGAGGCCCTTTAGCCCCGGCGCGATGACGTCGTTTACCGTCTTGCCGGCCGCAGCCTGCAGCTCCGAACGGTTCGGCCGGCGGCTCTTTTCCTCGTTCATAGGCGAAACCCTACCACACTCGCGGCGGTCGCGCGAAGTGGTGACATTTGTCACGGCCCCCACGTGATCCTATCCCCTATCAGACAATTCAAGGACTGCCTAAAATACAGGTATAAGGCTGACCTTAAACTTTTCTTGGAATCTGTTATGTCCTGTCGTTCAGCAGCGCTCGAGCTATCCCCCGGAACACGGCCCATCGTGCTCATCGGCAATCCCAACGTCGGCAAGTCGGCCGTCTTTTCGGCATTAACCGGCCGGCACGTAGACATCTCCAACTATCCCGGCACCACCGTCGAGCTCACGCGAGGGCGGTTCCGCCTGAATGGCCACGAGGTTGACCTGATTGACACGCCGGGCATCCAGAGCCTGTTAGCGCGCTCCGACGACGAGCGGGTGGCGCGCGACGTGCTACTCGACGAGACGCCGTGGGCCGTGTTACAGGTGGCCGACAGCAAGAACCTGCGGCGCGCCCTGCAGCTCACCTTCCAGCTTGCCGAACACGAGCTGCCCTTTGTGCTGGCGCTCAACATGACCGACGAAGCCAGCGCCGCAGGCATCGATGTAGACGCCCGGCGGCTGGCGCAGATCCTCGGCAGCGAGGTGGTGCCCACCACGGCGACACGCGGCGAAGGCGTGCCCGCGCTGCAGCAACGGCTCCTGAACCCCCGGCCGATCAGCTATCGCATCCGCTACGACGGGACCGTCGAGCAGGCGGTCGCGGACATCGTCGCCCTGCTGCCGGAGGAGTGGCACGGCAAGCGCGCGCTGGCGCTGGCCCTGCTCTCTGGCGATGGAGAGGCTTACGGCAGGCGTCAGGTGGGTAGCGATGCTCGCGCCGCCATTGAGGCCATCGTCGCGGAAACGGCGGCGCGCTACGACCAGCCGTTGGGGTATGTCATTACCCAGCAGCGTATGCGCTGCGCCGACTGCGTGGCTGCCGAGGTATCTCGTGTGCCGGAGGTCCGCCATATTAGCTTCCGGGAACGGCTCGGCTACCTGATGGTCGATCCGCTATGGGGCTGGCCATTCCTTCTGGTCGTGCTTGCCGGGCTCTATTACGTGGTCGGCGTTTTTGGCGCGGGCACGATGGTCGATTGGATGGAAAGCGTGCTCTTTGGCGAATGGATCAACCCCGCGGTCAGCCGGCTGGTCGCCTTCCTGCCGTGGGAGCTGCTGCGTGATTTCCTCGTCGGCGAGTATGGCCTGGTGACGATGGCGCTGACCTACGGCATAGCCATCGTCCTGCCCATTGTCTTCACCTTCTTCGTGGCCTTCAGCGTCCTGGAGGACTCCGGCTATTTGCCCCGGCTGGCTGTGATGAGTAACCGCGCTTTTCAGGCCATGGGGCTGAACGGGAAGGCGGTGCTGCCGATGGTTCTCGGCCTGGGCTGCGACACGATGGCCACGCTGACGACCCGCATCCTGGAGACGCGCAAAGAACGGGTGCAGGTGACGCTGCTGCTGGTTCTGGGCGTGCCCTGTTCGGCGCAGCTCGGCGTGCTCATGGGCATGGCGGCGATCCTCACCGGCCGGGCCATTGCGGTCTGGCTGGGCGTCGTCCTGGCGACACTCTTTGCCGTTGGCTGGCTGGCGGCGCGACTGCTGCCGGGAAAGAGCTCCGACTTCATCCTGGAGCTGCCGCCGGTGCGTGTCCCGCAGCTTGGTAACATCGTCGTCAAGACACTGGCGCGCATCGAATGGTACATGAAAGAGGTGCTGCCGCTCTTTGCCCTCGGCTCGACCATCCTTTTCGTACTCGACAGAACGGGCGCGCTCGTCGCTCTGCAGAGCCTGCTCGCGCCCCTGGTTACGGGCTTCCTGGGTCTGCCTGAGGAGACGGCAGGCGTGTTCCTCATTGGCTTCCTGCGCCGCGATTTTGGCGCCGCGGGCCTCTTCGATATGGCGCGTACCGGCATGCTTTCGGCTAACCAGCTGGTCATCAGCCTGGTCGTGATTACGCTCTTTGTTCCCTGCATCGCCAACTTGCTGATGGTTATTCGCGAGCACGGCCGGCGCACGGCGCTGGCCGTTATCGGCACTGTCTTCCCGCTGGCGTTTGGGATCGGCGGCCTGCTGAACCTGATTTTCCGGCTGCTGGGCATATCGTTCTAGGAGAAGTCGATCGTGAAATGCGCCTTATGTGGCTACGAATTCGACAGTACGGCGCTTAGCTGCCATAGTAGCTGCCCGCTGGCGGCCGGCTGCAATATCGTCTGCTGCCCCAACTGCGGCTACCAGACGGTGGACGAGAAACGCTCGGGAAGTGTGAATCTTTTACTGAAGCTCAAAGCGGCCTTAAGCAAGACACAGACAGTTGAAGGATAGACGGATGATGACCCTGGACGAGTTACAGCCTGGACAGATCGCCCGCGTGGCCGAAATCAGAAGCGAGGACGGCGCCCGGCTGATGAAGCTGGCCTCATTGGGCGTTTTTCCGGGCAGCCTGCTGCGCCTGCAGCAGCGCAAGCCGGTCTACATCGTCTGGGCAGGCGAGACAATGCTGTCGCTGGAGCGGTCCGTCGCGCGGGACATCATCCTGATGCCGCCCGCGAACTAAGGCTAGCGGCGGCGCGATTTAGCGGGTGGAGAGGGCGGCTCTTGAGGCAACGGGGGCAACCCCTGCGGACCAAAGAAACGAACCCATAACCAGGCTGCCGTGAGCGTAGGAATAGGCTGGGTGAAGGGGATCAGCGCCTCCAGCGCGGAGACATTGCGCAGCGCTCGCAGCCCGAGGCGGTCGAGAATGACCCAGGAAATGGGCGCGGCGAAGAAGTCCAGCCCCCAGTCGAGCAGATCGATGAAGACGACGACCAGAAACGGGGTGTAGTGCAGCGTCTCACCAAAGCCGGCGTCCGGGGGGATGTTCAACCGGCCCAGCTTGCGAATGACCAGAACGAAAAGCAAGAGGGCGAGGGTGAGGCTGACGCCCATCCAGACGAGCAGGATGATGCCCAGCGTGCGCCAGGTTTCGGGACTGAAGAGATCAGACATCTTTGTCTCCCAATCAGCCTCCCTGATGGAAGGCGACGACCTGCCAGATGAAAATGAGCAGGATCACGAAGCCGGTGACGAGCTGCAGAACGGTCGCAAGGCCCCACCCCGCAAGCCCACCGGCGCCGGCGCGTAGAGCTTTGTCCCAATCGCCATGCTTCTGATATTCGCCCAGAAGAACCCCGGCCGCATAACCGACGACGGTACCGACCAGCGGAATGGGCAGGACGAAGGTGCCGATCAGGGCGCCGAGCAGACCGGCGACCATAGTCCGCTTCGACGATCCACTCTGGCGCGCGCCAAGTAACGGCAGCCAGATCTCCGACGTGCCCGCGACGAGAGCCAGCGCGGTCACGACGATAAAGGTGATCGGGTCGATCGCCGCGAAGCCCAGCGCCCGCTCGACGAGATAGTAAAAGAAGACGCTCAGCCAGACGAGCAGGGTGCCCGGAAGAATGGGGAGGATGACGCCGACCAGCCCGACTAGAATGAAGAGGACGGCGATCCCGAAGCTGATGATCTGCAGAAGCATGTTCAACGTGTGGGCTCCTCCCGGTGGCGCGTGACGACTCGCTAGAGAGCCTGGCTGGCCCGGACGAAGCGCGTGAAAAGGTCGCTCAGGTAGTCACGATGGGCAACCATTGGCGCGCAGTCGCGGGCAATCAGCTCCTCCGGCCCTGCAGCCATCAGGCTGGCCCACGTCCGAGGGCTGTGCACGTAGGGCTGGAACCACGACCCCAGGCGCGGCAGCCAGGCCGTGATCACGTAGAGGCACAGTGCCGCCGGGATAGCCTGTCGGTGGGCGCGCGCGTTGAAAGACGCCAGACCGACGTGCAGGCGCAGCAGATAGCTATCGACCATCGTCTCCCCATCGACGGGCCAGGCAGGAAGGCGGGCCGCTCCCTCCAGGAAGCGCACCAGGTCCCATATGCCGGGACCCTCAGCCACCGACCGCCAATCAGTCAGCCGGCGCTCGCCCAGGAGCGTCAGCCGCCAGTGGTGCGGCGCCGGGTTCCCATGCAGCAGGGTGGCGGGCAGGTTGCGCAGCGGGTAGAGCATCGGCAGGGGATCGTCCAGCAATGCGCCCAGGGCCTCCAGATGGGCGCGCTCGACGACGCCGGGCCAGCCTCGCAGCCGGCGCAGCACCTCCAGGCCGGCAGCGGCCCGGATAAAGAGCGGCGCCAGACCGCCGGCCGAGCGCACTGCCTGGTGCGAAAGCGGCGCGCCGCCTCCCGTCATCTGATCCCAGAACTGCCATGCTTCCAGGGTGCCGGGAACCGGCTGTTGCGGGTGCGCCTGCCAGGGCCGGGGCAGCCAGTCCATCTCGTCCAGCCGCTCGCTCTCATTCCAGAACGCGCCGTGCAGGCTGGCGAGCATGGCGATGACCTTTTCCACGTCATCCGCGGCCCAGCCGGTAGGCGGCCGGTAGGCCGGCACGTCGTCCAGCAGCAGCCACCCCTGCCCCGCCACTTCGTCGTGCCACCAGCAGCGCGGCAGAAGCCGGGGAATGAACGGCCCTACGTCGCGGTAGAAGGCGACTTCCGTGGGCGTCGTCTCGGTCGCCCAGAGCGGCACCGGGTCGCTGTGCCCGGCGAGGGAGAGCAGATAGCGTGTGTGGCGCCGTTCCGGCAGCGGCTCCTCAGCCACGGCCGTGACGGCAATGCCGTCCATCTCGCGATGCTGCGCGAGCACGGCATCCCAGGCGCTTATCTCGAGGCGACGGAGGTCGCGGACGTGAACATCTGAGCGATCCATACTGCAAACATTGTAAACGGTCAGGTGCAGAACGCAACCAACCTTAATCACAGAACAGTACGGTCTGGCGCTGGCCCGGTTGCAGCGCAGTGACTAGAATGGGCGCATGGCTTATCCATCCACCGTGAAAAATGCCGGACCAACAACGCGATATCCTTACCCTCGGCGTATCCTCGTCCGGCGCACCATGCAGCTCCTCGCGCGGCTCGCCCTGCACGGCCTTGCCGACTTTCGCGTCGTGGGCAGGGAAAACGTGCCCGCTCATGGCCCGCTGCTCGTCGTAGCCAACCATTTCAGCCCCTGGGACACGGTGGCACTGGTTGCGGCGGCGCCCTGGCCGCTGGAATTCCTGGGCGGCCTCCAGCTTATGGATGCGCCCGGCTTGGTGAAGTGGATTCCGCGGCTGTGGGGCTACTACGCCGTGCGCCGGGGCTCTGTCTCGCGCACGGCGATGCACGCGGCGACGGCCATTATGGAGCAGTCCGGTGTTCTGGCGATTTTCCCCGAAGGCGGGTCCTGGGCGTCCGTCCTACGCCCGGCGCGGCCCGGCACAGCCTATCTCGCCGTACACACCGGAGCCTTGCTG
The DNA here is from genome assembly GCA_012515125.1 of Chloroflexota bacterium. Taxonomy (GTDB): domain Bacteria; phylum Chloroflexota; class Anaerolineae; order Promineifilales; family Promineifilaceae; genus JAAYYY01. The sequence goes on along the minus strand of JAAYYY010000192.1, from coordinate 15,187 downwards.
CTCCCGATCGGCCTGGATGGGCTCGTAGACCTCTTCCCCCGGCTCCGGCAGGGAAAACGGGGGAGGGTGACCGTCCGTATCGGCCAACCCTTCGGCCCTTTCCCAGGCGCGGCTCGCGGTCGCGCCGGCCGGGAGGCTCTGGACGATCTGGGGCATACGATGATGGAACAGATCGCCGGGTTGCTGCCGGCCGAGCGGCGGGGCGTCTATTCCGACGATCCAGCGCTGGTCGAGGCGGCGCAGGAGGCCGCCGTCTACCCGTATCACGATCTCGACGCACTGCCACGGACGAAGGCGGAGGACGAGCATGTTTGAGTTCGAGCTAATCGCTACCGACCACGGCAGCAGCGCCCGCGCCGGCCGGCTGCAGACGCCGCACGGCGTGCTGGAGACGCCGGTCTTTGCGCCCGTGGGCACGGCGGCGACGGTGAAGGCAATGAAGCCCAGCGACCTGAAGGAGCTTGGCGTCAGCCTCATCCTGAGTAACACCTACCACCTCTATCTCCGGCCGGGCGACGAGCTGGTGCGGGAGATGGGCGGCCTGCACCGCTTTATGGCCTGGGACGGCCCCATCCTCACCGACAGTGGCGGCTTCCAGGTCTTCAGCCTGAGCGAGACACGCAAGATCGACGAAGATGGGGTGACCTTCCAGTCCCACATCGACGGCTCCTACCACCGCTTTACCCCGGAGCGGAGCATTGCCATACAGGAAAATCTGGGCGCGGACATCATCATGGCCTTTGACGAGTGCCCGCCGCCGACCGACTACGATTACGTGGCCCGCTCCCTGGTGCGCACGCATAGCTGGCTGGAGCGCTGCGTCGCCGCCAAGACGAGGCCGGATCAGGCGCTTTTCGGCATCGTGCAGGGCGGCATCTTCCGCGACCTGCGCGAGCAGAGCGCCCAGTTTGTGACGGGCATTGACCTGCCCGGCTACGCAATCGGCGGGCTGGCAGTCGGCGAGACGAAGACGCAGATGCACCACGTGCTGGATTGGCTGCAGCCGGTGATGCCCGCCGAGAAGCCGCGTTACCTGATGGGGGTCGGCGCGCCGGAAGACCTGGTCAACGGCGTTCTACGCGGGGTGGATATCTTCGACTGCGTGCTGCCGACTCGGCTGGCTCGCCACGGCTCCGCAACCGTGCTCGGCGAGCGGCTCAACCTGCGCAACGCGCGCTTTAAGAACGACGCGGCGCCGCTCGACCCGAACTGCGGCTGCTACACCTGCCGCCACTTCAGCCGGGCCTACCTGCATCACCTCGTGCGCAGCAACGAGATCCTCGCCCACATCCTGCTCTCCACCCACAACATTTACTTCCTGCTGGAGCTGGCGCGCCAGATGCGTGAAGCCATCCTCGCGGGCGAGCTGGCTGCTTTCGCCGCCGGCTTCCTCAGCCACTACCCGGAGCCCGATTAGGCGGGCTAGAGCCGTTCTTCGAAAAGGTCGTCCAGCGGATCGTCGTCCTCGCCGACAAAAGTGCGGCGGGTGCGGCCCCCCTCCTTCGGGTCTTCGACCAGATCCAGCTCGTACAGCGCTTCCATCAGCCGCGCCGCACGCGGATAGCCGACTCGCAGCCGCCGCTGGATCAGCGAAGTCGAGATGGTATCGACCTTTTTGGCCAGCGCAATCGCCTCCTCCAGCAGGTCATCGGTCTCCGCGATGATGCCCTGCCGCGCCAGCAGCCGCTCCCACGGCGCTTCCGGTCGCTCGCCCGGATAGCGCTTCTGCCAGTAGGCGACGATCCGGTCGATCTCATTGTCGTCTACCAGGACGCCCTGCACGCGGACCGGCTCGCTCGCTTCGGGGCTGAGAAAGAGCATGTCGCCGCGCCCCATAAGCTGCTCTGCGCCGACGGTATCGAGGATGACGCGCGAATCGGTGTTCGAGGCCACGGCGAAGCTGATACGGGCCGGGAAGTTAGCCTTGATCAGGCCGGTGATCACATCGGTCGAGGGACGCTGGGTCGCCAGGACGAGGTGGATGCCCGTGGCGCGGGCCATCTGCGCCAGACGGACAAAGGCGCGCTCCACTTCGTCGCCATAGATAGCCATCAGGTCGGCCAGCTCGTCCACAAAGACGGCAATGTAGGGCAGCGGCTCGGCGCCACCGCGCTGGCGAATCTTCTCGTTGTAGGCTTCGAGATGACGGGCGCCAAGATGGGCGAAGGCCTCGTAACGACGGTCCATCTCCGTGATCAGCCAGCGCAGAACGCCGGTCACGCGCTCGTGCTCGGTTTCGACCTTGCCCAGCAGATGCGGCAGCCCATTGAAGCGAATCAGCTCTACCTTCTTCGGGTCAATCATCACCAGCCTGACCTGCTCCGGCGTGTTGTTGAAGACCAGGCAGCTGATGAAGGCGTTGAGGCAGACCGATTTCCCGGAGCCCGTCGTCCCGGCGATGAGAAGGTGGGGCATTTTCGCCAGGTCGAGGGCGATGGGAGCGCCGGAGACGCCCTGCCCAAGCGCCAGCGCCAGCGGCGAATCGAGACGGTAAAAGCTCGGGGATTCCAGCACGGTGCGCAGGCGGACCGCCGCTATGTCGCTATTGGGCACTTCGATACCGACCGTGCCCCGGCCCGGCACCGGCGCGGCAATGCGCAGCCTGGGCACGGCGAGAGCCAGGGCGAAGTCTTTACGCAGGGCAGCAATCTGGCTGATGCGCACCTTCTGCGCCTTCGGTGTCCCATCGGGGCCCGTCACATCGAGGTACCCCGGCGTGACGCCGAACTGGGTGACGGCCGGGCCGCGCCGGATCTCCGTCACCTCGCCGCGCAGGCCAAAGTCGCGCAGTGTACGCTCGATCACGGACTTCTTGGATTCCAGCTCCCGGTCGCTGAGATGCACCGTCGCGCCTTCGACAAGCAGGTCCAGTGGCGGCAGCAGCGCGTCACGCTCAATCAGCGTCGCCATAGGCGCAGCGTCAGGCTCCGCCTGGCGTCCGGGGCGCAGCGAGCGGGCCGGCGGCTCCGGTGGGGCAACGGGGCGGAGCGGCGGCTCCAGCCGCTGCGCCCAGCGTTGCAGGCGGGCCGAGAGCCGGCGCATTCCGGTAATCGCGTCGTGCCAGCTCAGCCGCGATACGAGAATGACGCCCCAGCCCAGCAGCGCCAGATAAAGGAGTCCGGTCAGCAGCGCGCCGAGGTAATCCTGTACAGGAGTGACGAGCGCCCAGGCGACGAGCCCGCCCGAACGCCCTCCCGCAGCGCGCTCCAGCGTGCCCCCGCTGACCAGATAGCTGAGCGGCAACAGGGCCAGCAAGATCAGCTCCGTGCCCAGCAGCTGCACCGGATGCAGGCGGAAGGAGAGCGTGCGGCGAAAAACCAGGTAGAGACCGCAGGCGCCCAGCAGCAGCCAGAGCGGGTAGGCGCTCCAGCCGACGAACTGCCACCAGTAGCGGGCCCAGACGTTGATCCAGGTGCCTGGTGCGAGGCCGATGAGGGCAATGAGGGTCAGGATGGAGATGACGATCAGAAGCAGGCCGCCAAGCTCGACGCGGCGAGGCAGCAGGTATTGGATGAGCTTTTCATCCCAGGTTGCCGGCGGCTCTGTTGTGCGGCCGGTCTTGCTCCGCGAGCTGGTTCGCGCCATCTTTCTCCCAGGGCGTCCGTTCTCTTCCGGCCGGCGTTCGCGCCGGCATCGCCCGCTTCCCCCGTTCACGCACCGGAGCCGGTATTCGCCGGCAGCGAAGATGCGAGCCTGCACCGCTCGCACTTCCCGTTTCGTCCCGACTGATCTCCGGCCTCAACCCTGGCGATGTCCTTTATTCCCGCGCAAAAGAGCGTTATGATGGGTGTGCCCGCTGGATCGCCGGGTAAGAAGGCTATCGCCAAGCGTGGGAATAGATTATAGGCAGCGGACAGGTCATGTCAAACACCCCGTCTGAGGGGCCGGCCCATAACGTGAATCCGGAGAACGCCGAACTGAGCGCAGAGCGGATCGGCGCGGCGCTGCGCACGCGCTGGCTCGGCCGGCCCTGCTACAGCCTGCAGGAAACAGATTCGACCAACAGCGTGCTGGCCGAGCTGGCGGCGGAGGGCGCCCCTGCGGGCACGCTCGTCCTAGCCGAGTTCCAGAGCGCGGGCCGGGGGCGGCAGGGGCGGCGTTGGGACGCCCCGCCGGGTAGCTCGCTTCTCTTCTCCCTGCTCTTTCGCCCCTCGTGGCCGGCCGCCCGCGCGCCCTGGCTGACGATGATTGCCGGCCTTGCCGCCGTGCAGGCCATCCGCGACCAGACGGGGCTCCGGGCCGCGCTGAAATGGCCCAACGACGTGATGGTGCAGGTCGGGGGAAAGTGGCGCAAGGCGGGCGGCATCTTGCTGGAGACGGCTCTGGACGGTGATACCATCCGCCATGCCATTCTCGGCATCGGACTGAACGTCAACGTCGAGCAGGGGGAGCTGCCGGACGCGCCGACCCCGGCGACGAGCCTGCTGGTTGCCGGCGGCCTGCCCGTGGCGCGCCTGCCGCTGCTGGCTGCGCTCTTGCTCCGGCTGGAGGCAACTTACGAAGCCACGGTAGTGGGCCGCTCGCCGCAGCCGGACTGGGACGCGCTGCTGGTGACCAGGGGCAGGCCGGTGCGCGTGCGCGGTCACGAGCTGGAGCTGGAGGGCATCGCCACGGGGACGGATGAGTGGGGCCGCCTGCTCGTACAGGATGCCGGCGGAACCATTCACGCCGTCGCCGCCGGGGACGTCACCCTGCGCGAGGAGGACGAGTGAGCGAGTCGCGCATTCCGGCAAGAGACCGGGCATTGGGGCTATGGGCGCGCTGCTGGCAGCTCGCCGGCGGGCAATGGCCCCCGCCCTCGCGGGCCATTACGCGACAATGTATCGTCATGCTGCGCAATCTGCTGCTCGACGCCAGCGAGGGGCGCCTGACGGACGAGGAAGCGCTGGAACGTGCCTGGGAGACAATGGCGCCGCTGACAGCCCAGCGCTTCTATCCCGGCGGCGAGCAGGACGTGGCAATCGAGCGGCTGACGAAGGCCATTCTCGACGCCGAGATTGGCCCCCTGCCCTGACCTCAACCCTGACTTTCGCCACCTGCGGAGGGAAAGCGTGGCTTTTCCTTGCGGCGCAGCCCTTCCACGCCGGCCATCATGTCTGGGCTGAAGAAGCCGAGCATCTCCAGCGCCAGGGAATGGTCGAAAATCGGACCGGCATTGAGCAGCCACTGGTTCAGAGCGCGCTTGGTGAACTGGATGGCGTGGCGCGGTCCCGTAGCCAGGTCGTCGGCAATGGCCGCAGCTTTAGACAGCAGCTCCTCGTCGGGCACGCAGAGGCTGACGAGGCCAATCCGCTCCGCCTCACGCCCGCCGACGAAATCGCTGGTCAGCAGGTAATACTTGGCGCGGGCCATGCCGCAGAGCAGAGGCCAGACGATGGCTGCGTGGTCGCCGGCAGCGACGCCCATGCGCAGGTGCCCGTCGGCCAATCGGGCGCTCTCGCCGGCAATACTGACGTCGGCGAGCAGGCCCACGACCAGACCGGCGCCGACCGCAGGGCCGTTGATCGCCGAGACGAGGGGCTTGCGAAAATGGAGAATGTTGTACACAAGGTCGCGGGCTTCCTCCAGGATACGCACAATCTCGTCGTAGTCCCGGTAGGCATCCTCGACCATCTGCAGGTCGCCGCCGGCAGAGAAAGCCCGCCCCGCCCCCGTGACCACGGCGACGCGCACGTCGGGATCGCGGTCGATGGTCTGCCAGACCTCGACCAGCTCGGTATGCAGCCGCCTGTCCGCGGCGTTAAGTACTTCCGGCCGGTTCAGGGTCAGCCAGAGGACGCCGTGCTCGCGTCGCTCGAAGAGAATGTGCTGGAAGTCCGCGTAGTCCACCTTTCCTCCTATGGGTCAAAAGTATTCGCCCCGAGGGGGCGAACGTGATAGAAAGAACGGGTTAATCATATCAGATTTCAGGAGCGATTGTTGGTACGTGATCTTCTCGTTACGATGCGTCCTCGCCAGTGGTTGAAGAACGGCTTCGTCTTTATTGCCCTCTTCTTCGACCGGCAGCTGGACGAGCCCCGCAGTGTTATCTACGCGATTGCCGCCTTTGTCCTGCTCTGCCTGATGTCGGGCGCCGTCTATATCATGAACGACCTTGGGGACATCGAGAACGACCGCCAGCACCCCCGCAAGCAGTTCCGGCCGCTACCCTCCGGCCGGCTGAGCACGCGCGTGGCGGTGATCGCGGTGGTGCTGCTCGCCGCCGGCAGCCTGGTCGCCGGGCTGTTGCTCTCCCCGACCTTCGGCCTCATTCTCCTTCTCTACTTGCTGACGCAGATCGCCTACACCTTCTGGCTCAAGCGGCTGGTGCTGATCGACGTCTTCATCGTCGCAACCGGCTTTATCCTGCGCATTGCGGCCGGCGTGGCGGTACTGGAACCGGTACAGCAGGTGCAGCGTTTTTCGCCCTGGCTCTACGTCTTCGGCGGCTTTCTCGCCCTCTTTCTGGCCCTGGGCAAGCGTCGGCATGAGCTGGTTCTGCTGGGCGCCGAGGCCGGCAACCACCGGGCAATCCTGAGGGAATACAACCTGGATCTGCTCGACAAACTGATCGGGATCGTCACGACGAGCACGCTCGTCTCCTACAGCCTGTACACCTTCCTTGCCGAAGGGCTGCCGCCAAACAACCTGATGATGCTGACCATCCCGTTTGTCCTCTACGGGCTGTTCCGCTACCTCTATCTCGTGCACGTGCGGCACGAGGGCGGCGCGCCGGAGGAGATCGCCCTGCGCGACCGGCCTCTACAGGCTGCCCTGATCCTCTGGGGACTGGTGGTCCTCGTCGCGCTGTACATCGCACCGGGAGCGGGTTGATGGGCAGGACGACGGCCAGCGCGCCGGGCAAAGTGATCCTCTACGGCGAGCATGCCGTCGTCTATGGCTACCCGGCGATTGCCGCCCCGGTGACCCAGGTGCGGGCCACGGTTACCGTGTGTGACGGCGACACGCCCGGCGTGCGCCTGCTGGCGCCAGACGTGGGGCGCGACGTCTGGGTGGCGGACGCGCGCGAAGACGACGCCCTGGCGGCGGCGGTGAGGCTCGTACAGCAGCGGGCAGGGCTGGAGGAACTACCGCCGCTCGTCATCCACCTGGAGAGCACGATTCCGATTGCCGGCGGGCTGGGCAGCGGCGCGGCGAGCGCCGCCGCCGTCATTCGGGCGCTAGCGATGCACCTTCAACAGGTGGAGCTAAGCAGCGACGCTGCCGTGTGCGACCTGACCTATCTTGTAGAGCGAATCCATCATGGCACGCCGAGCGGCATCGACAATACGGTTGTCGCTTACGAGCGGCCGGTCTACTTCGTGCGCCGGCACCCGGAGAACCGCATCGAGCCGCTGGTGGTCGGCCGGCCGGTGCATCTGCTGGTAGGCGATACGGGGCTGCGCAGCGCGACGCACGCGGTCGTGAGCGACGTGCGCCGCCGTTGGCAGGAGGAGCCGGAGCGCTTTGCGCCACTATTCGCTGCCTGTGGCGCTATTGCCGAGGAAGCGCGCACAGCGCTGGAAGCAGGAGATCTGGCGCGGCTGGGAACCCTGATGGACGAGAACCATCGCCGGTTGCAGGAGATGACCGTCTCCGACCCGGCTCTCGACCGGCTGGTGGCTGTCGCTCGAGATGCTGGGGCGCTGGGGGCCAAGCTGAGCGGCGCCGGGCGCGGGGGTAATATGATCGCCCTGGTCGAGTCGGAGCAGATTGAAGAAGTACGTCAGGCGTTGCTCTCCGCCGGGGCAGTCCAGATACTGGCGAGTGTGCTGGCCTAAAACAAAAAGCCAGCCGGCGGCTGGCTTCCTGCGAACCATCAATTTGTGCGTCGCCGCGAATTAGACCTTGCTTGTTGCCTTCAAACAACGGGTGCAAATGTACTTGCGCACCTTGCGACCATCTTCGTAAAGAGTCACACGCTGGATGTTCGGGCGGAACTGGCGATTGGTCTTCTTCTGTGAAAAGCTGACGTTGTGCCCAAATTGCGGCCCCTTGCCACAAACTTCACATTTAGCCATAATCACACCTCAGAGCTACTTGGCAAACTAAAAGCGACCATCGCGGTCGCAATGCATTATTATAGGTGTGCGTGGCGGATCGCGCAAACACTCAAAGGCAATTATTAGGATCTCGCGTCTGGCAACCCGGACATACCTGCTGAGGAGCAAAAAGCATGACGACTCGCAACGTCCCCAAGGGTAAAATCGATATTTCCCCCACGACAGTAGCCACGATAGCCACTCGTGCGGTACACCAATGCTACGGCGTGGTGGGCATGTCGAGCAAGAACCTCGTCAATGGGATTGCCAACTTACTGACGCGAGACGCCCGGCGGGGTATCGAGGTCAGCTACGATGACGACGGCATTATCATCGATGTCTACGTGATCATGGAGTACGGCACGCGGTTGAAGGTCGTCGCCCAGAGCATCCAGAACACGGTGAAATTCCACGTCGAGAAAGCGCTGGACACACCGGTAAAGGCGGTCAACGTCTACATTCAGGGGCTGCGGATCAGCGACAACCAGTAGGGTCAGGTTATGCCCGCCGGCGTACAGAGGAAGAGATCGGAGGTCAAGGTATTGTGACACAGGCGTACCCCGCGGATCAGGCGGAGATACCGGCGAAATGGCTGCAGTGTGACGGGCGGCAACTGCGGAAATTGATGAAGGCCAGCTTGCTCTGGCTGGAGCAGCATCACGAACACGTCAACCAGCTCAACGTCTTTCCGGTACCTGATGGCGATACCGGCACCAACATGATGCTCACCATGCGCGCGGCCTACAACCAGATCAAGGATAGCGACGACCCCCACATTGGCAGGGTCGCCCAGGATCTGGCTCATGGCGCCCTGATGGGCGCGAGGGGCAACTCTGGCGTCATTCTCAGCCAGGTCTGGCGGGGGTTGGCGCGCTCGCTGGCCCACAAGGAAGTCGCCCTGGCGACGGAAATTGCCGAGGCGTTCCGTGTCGCCTCGGAAACGGCCTATAAAGGCGTTATGCGCCCCGTCGAGGGCACGATCCTTACCGTCATCCGCGAAAGCAGCGAAGAAGCGCTGGAAGCCGTAAAGAAGAGCCGCGACCTGCGCTTTGTGCTGGCGCGGGTGCTGGGCCGGGCCCGCGAGTCGTTGGAGAGCACGCCCGATCTACTGCCCGTACTGAAACAGGCCGGCGTGGTCGATTCGGGCGGCCAGGGCCTCGTCTACATTTTTGAAGGGATGTTGCGTTATGTCTCTGGTGAAATGCGCGACGTTGTGGCGAGGGCCGAGGTGAGCGGGCACGTCCCCGCGCAGGCGCTGGCCGTGCCGGAGAGCGGCGTTCTGGAATTTCCATACGATGTGCAGTTTATCCTGATGGGCGAGAAGCTCGACGTCGAGAGCGTCCGCAACACTATCGACGCGATGGGCGACTCTACGGTCGTCGTCGGCGACGAGCGCACGATCAAAGTACACGTTCACGTCAAGAATCCGGGGGAGCCGCTGAGCTATGGCGCCAGCATCGGGCGTCTGGCCGACGTCGTCGTCGAGAATATGCAACTGCAGATGGAGGAGATCGTCGCTCAGGCCCCATCTGGCCCCCTGGCTGCCTTTGCCGAGGCGCCGCCGGTCGTGGAGCCGGGGCAGATCGCCGTCGTCGCCGTCGCCGCCGGCCCTGGGCTGGGAGATATTTTCCGCAGCCTGGGGGCAGCCGGCATTGTCAACGGCGGGCAGTCAAACAACCCCAGTACCGAAGAGATTTTCCAGGCGATAGAGAGCGTGCCGGCCGAAAAGGTCATTGTCCTGCCGAATAACAAGAACATTATTCTTGCCGCCGAAGCAGCGTGCAGCCTGACCGAGAAACAGGTCGCCGTGGTGCCCACACGCACCGCGCCCCAGGGGATCAGCGCGCTGCTCTCCCTGGACCCGGACGGCGAGCTGGAGAGCGTCCGCGAGGCGATGCACGCCGCCAGTCGCGAGATTGTTAGCGGTGAGATTACCGTGGCCACACGCACGGTACATCTCGACGGTGTAGCCGTCAGCGCGGGCCAGTACATTGGGCTGGTCGATGGCCGGCTCATAGTCGCCGACGAATCCATGGCCGTGGTTCTGGAGGAGACGCTGCGCCGGATGGAAATCGGCGACCGGGAGCTGCTCAGCCTCTATTACGGCAAGGATGTCAGCCGGGAAGAGGCTGAATCCCTGGCGGAAGCAATCAGCGAAGCCTATCCCGACCTGGAAGTCGAGCTGCTTGCCGGCGGGCAGCCGCATTACCGCTATATCCTGGGCGCGGAGTAAAAATGACCATCCGCATTGTGACAGACAGCACCAGCGACGTACCGCCGGCCCTCGCAGCGGAATATGGCCTTCACATCATTCCATCTTACGTCAATATTGGCGAGAATAGCTATCTTGACCTCGTCGATCTGTCGCGTGCGGAGTTCTACGAAAAGCTGCCGACATATGCCCGAGTGCCGACGACAGCGGCGCCGGCAGCCGGCGTCTTCGCCGAATGTTATCGCCGGCTTATCAATGAAGGGGCGACGACAATCATCTCCATCCACGTGGCGGGCACCTTAAGCGCCATGTGGAATATGGCGCGGCTGGGCGCGGAAGAGATCGGCGAGATTCCGGTCCATGTCTTCGACAGCAGGCAAGTAAGCATGGGCCTGGGGTTGCTGGCCCTACTGGCAGGGCGCGCCGCCGCCGAGGGGCAGTCGGCTGAAGCGATTCTGCAGAGCCTGGAAAACGCGGTTCCGCGGACCCACGTCTTTGCGACGCTGGATACGCTGGAGTATCTGCGGCGGAGCGGACGCGTAAGCCGGACCGAGTTCAGCCTGGGCACGCTGCTGCGGATCAAGCCCATGCTGCACGTCTATGAAGGAGAAGTGCTGTCGTTGGAACGTGTGCGTACGCGCCGGCGTGCGCTGGCCCAGCTGCGGGAGCACGTGGTCGCACTTGGCCCTCTGCAGGACGCGGCCCTGGTTTACACACAAGACCTTGATGGTCTGGCCGAGTGGCGGGAGATGGTCCGCCCGCTCTTCCCCGCGGGTAAGGAGCCAATCGCGGTAGAGGTCACGCCCGCTATTGGCGCGCACGTCGGTCCCGGCGGCCTGGGTATCGCGTGCATCGCGGCTGCGTAGACGCCCGTTACAGCCAGCGTCGAGTAGCTGGTATAATCGCCCGTAGATCGTAACATTCATCGCCCTCAGATAAGGTATCGGGAGTCGGGTTGCCGGGCAGCTCGCTTCCCTGAAAACGCTTATGGTCAAAGCATTCACACAACTTGAGCGTGTTCTGACGCTGGAAGAGAAGCAGGGATACAAGAACAAGGCCGTAGTCGGCGGCATTCGTCAGTTCGCTGCCTTCTGGGTCACGCGGGCGCGGGAAGAGGCTCTGGACGAGGTCGATCGCGCGCTCGTGGAACAGATTGCCGAGGAGCTGCAGAGCTACGCCCGCCTGTCGGGTACGGAAGCGCGCGCAGCCATGCTGCAAAACTTGCAGGAGAAGCTGCGCGAGCGCGAAGCACGACTGGGCGGCAAGCAGGTGGCACGACCCACATCCCGGCCCGAAGCTGCAGCCCGGCAGGAAGCGGCCCCGGCACCCGCCGCAGAAACGACAGTGGCAGCGCCCGAACTCAGGCCAATCACGATCCAGGAGCCGGACCCCGAGGGGCTGGCGCGCCCGGTCACCACGCTCCGGGGCGTGGGCGCGGCGACGGCCGAACGTCTCGGCAGCATGGGTGTAGAGACGATCTGGGACCTGCTGTATCTCTACCCCCGCCGTTATGACGATTACAGCCAGCTCAAGCCGATCAACCGCCTGGAGGTTGGCGAGACGGTCACCGTCATCGGCACCGTCTGGGAGACCCGAGCGCGCCGCGCACGCAACAACCAGTCGATCGTGCAGTCGATCATCAGCGACGGGACGGGCAATATCCAGGCGACCTGGTTCAACCAGCCGTGGCTCGCTCAGAAGCTGCCGGCCGGCGCGCATATCGTCCTCAGCGGGACGGTGGACCACTATCTGGGACGCAAGGTCTTCAACTCGCCAGAGTGGGAGGAGCTGTCGGAAGAGCTGATGCACACCGGGCGCATCGTTCCCGCCTACCCGCTGACGAAAGGGCTGAACGCCGGCAAGATGCGCGACTTGATGAAGCGGGCTGTCGAAGAGTGGGCGCCTCGCGTGCCCGACCCACTGCCGGAGAGCGTACGCTCGCGGCAGCGGCTGCTGCGGCTGCCAGAGGCGCTGCTGCAGATCCATTTTCCCGATAGCGCCGAAGCGCTGCACGCGGCGCGGCGCCGGCTGGCCTTCGACGAGCTATTCCTGCTGCAGCTCGGCATGTTGGGCCAGCGCCGCACCTGGCAGGCCGAGCCGGCCATCCCACTGCCGCCGGCCCAGGAAAAGCTACAGCAGTTTCTCGACAGCCTGCCCTTCACCCTGACCGGCGCTCAGCAGCGGGTGGTGGGTGAAATTGCCGCCGATATGGGCCGGCCGGTGCCGATGAACCGCCTGCTGCAGGGCGACGTCGGCGCGGGCAAAACCGTGGTTGCTGCCGCCGCCATGGTCATTGCCGTGGCGGGCGGCACGCAGGCAGCGATGATGGCCCCCACGGAAATCCTCGCCGAGCAGCACTACCAGGGGCTGCACCGCCTGCTCTCGCCTCTGGGCATCCGCGTCAGCCTGCTCACGGGCAGCACGCCGGCGGCCGCGCGAGGGCAGATCTATGGCGGGCTGGCCGATGGCAGCGTAGACATCATCATCGGCACTCACGCTCTGATTCAGGAGAACGTGCAGTTCCACCGCCTGGCGCTGGCGGTTATCGACGAGCAGCACCGTTTTGGCGTGGACCAGCGCGCGGCGCTGCGCGACAAGGGCAACCCGGCTAACAATGGTCAGGGCGAGGCGCGCAATCCCCACCTGCTGGTGATGAGCGCGACGCCCATCCCGCGCTCCCTGGCGCTGTCCATGTATGGCGATCTCGACCTGTCGGTACTGGACGAGATGCCGCCCGGCCGGCAGGAAATCCGCACCCGCTGGATCCGCCCCAGCGAGCGCGAGCGGGCCTATGCCTTCGTGCGCGGTCAGGTGCAGCAGGGCCGGCAGGCCTACTTCATCTGCCCCCTGGTCGAAGAGTCGGACAAGATCGAGGCCAAAGCAGCCGTGGAGGAACACACACGCCTGCAGAAGGAGGTCTTCCCGGACCTGAAGCTTGGCCTGTTACACGGGCGCATGTCTGGCGCGGAAAAAGAAAGCGTCATGCGCGCCTTCTATCAGGGGGAAACCAATATCCTGGTTTCCACGTCGGTGATTGAAGTGGGCGTAGACGTGCCCAACAGCACCGTCATGGTTATCGAGGGAGCCAATCGCTTCGGTCTTGCCCAGCTACACCAGTTCCGCGGGCGCGTCGGGCGCGGCGAGCACCAGTCCTACTGTCTGCTCATCTCCGACAGTGGCAGCCCGGACGCCGAAGAGCGGTTGGAGGCGCTGGAACAGACCAACGACGGCTTCCAATTGGCCGAAAAGGATCTGGAGCTACGCGGCCCCGGCGAGTTCTTTGGTCGCCGCCAGAGCGGGATGCCGGAGCTGCGTCTGGCCTCCCTGCTGGACGTGAAGCTGCTGGAAGTGGCCCGGCGCGAGGCGCAGGCATTGTTCGCCGAAGACCCGGAGTTGGCGCAGCCGGAACACGAGCTGCTGCACGAGAAGGTGCAGGATTTCTGGAAGGACGCGGCAGACGTAAGCTGAGGAGGATCGACTAACATGTTCGTGCGTGCCCTCTACCCCGGCACCTTTGACCCCGTCCACTTTGGGCACCTGAACCTGATGACCCGTGCGGCGTCCATCTTTGAAGAGCTGGTCGTCGCGGTCTATGACCACGGCGTGCCGTCCAAGTCGCTGCTCTTCTCCGTCGACGAGCGCGTGCAGATGATCAAGGAGTCGCTCAACGGACCGGGCAACATCGTCGTGCGTTCCTATGGCGGGCTGACTGTCGATTTTGCCCAGGAGATCGGCGCCAAGGTCATCGTCCGCGGCCTGCGCGTCTTTTCCGACTTCGAATTCGAGTTCCGCATGGCCCTGGCTAACCAGCGTCTCGCCCCAGAGATCGAAGTAGTCACCTTCATCACCCGCGAAGAGCATACCTTCCTGAGCGGCACGACCGTGCGGGAGATCGCCAGCTTTGGCGGCGATGTAAGCAGTATGGTGCCCGACAACGTGGCGCGTGCGCTTTACCGTCGCTTCAACCAGGAGCATTCCAGTTACGAGCCGCCCGTTTCTTTGCGTGACTGACCGGCACACCGCTATAATCGCCGCCAGGTAGTGTGCCCGCCGCTGAACTCTATTTCCGGTTCAAGTTTTGGGGAAAGAGATGGACATTCAACATCTGGTAGATCGATTGGAGCAGGTTCTGAGCGCCAGCCGGCGAATTCCCTTTACCACGACCCTGCTGGTTGACGAAGAAGAGATCTTTAACATTGTCGACCAGTTGCGCGTGACCATCCCGGAAGAGGTGAAGCGGGCCAACCGGATGGAAGCGGAAAAAGAGCGTATTCTGGCCCAGGCCAAGGAAGAGGCCGAGCGCATCCGCCAGCTGGCGCGGGAAGAGGCTGAGGAGCTGGTAAGGCGCGACGCTATCGTCAATTCCGCCCAGATTCGCGCCGATAATATCGTGGAGCGTGCGCGCCGCGACGCGGAGGCGTTGCGGCAGGAATCCGACATCTACGTGCTGGACGTGCTGGCCAAGCTGGAAGAAGATCTGCTGCGCTCGCTCTCCGTCGTGCGCAACGGCCTGCGCAAGATGCAGGCCGAACAGGCGGCAGCGGCAGAAACCGAAGTGGAAGCGCCCTAGCAGGCTGTTTCGCCTCCTGCTCAGTGTTCAATTAGCATCGCCTGCCCCACCTGCACAGCTTGACAGGGGCGGGCAGTGGGCTATAATTACTGGTCGCGGCCGACGTGCCGCTCGTTTTTTGTCAGCTAACGGCCCGGCGCACGGCCGCTGGGATATCGTGAAGGTGAGGTGCTATTATGGGTGCTGTCCCGAAGAAAAGAATCTCCAAGGCTCGCCGCGACCGTCGCCGGGCGCATGATGCGCTGACACAGCCCCATCTGGTTGTGTGCGAGGAGTGCGGTGAGATGAAGCGGCCGCACTACGTCTGCGAAGTCTGCGGGACCTACAAGGGCATTAAGGTCCTGCCGGGCGTCGAATCGTAGTTCCGGCCGGATCGGTAGACTC
>JAAYYY010000191.1 GCA_012515125.1 Chloroflexota bacterium | reverse complement strand
GCTGCCGGCGATCTCGTCGATGATGTCGCTCAGCTCCTGCCGTTCCTGGCGAATGGGCTCCATATAGGCCTGCCAGGCCTGGCGCCGGATACCCTCGACGTGCGATCGGGCTTCCTTCTCCATCTCGTCCAGCTCTTCTTCCGTGGCAAGCCCCTTCTCCAGAATCCACAGTCGCATTTGCCGGATAGCATCCCACTCCTGCTCCCAGGCGAGCCGTTCCGGCGATTTGTAGCGCTCGTGGCTGCCTGACGTAGAGTGACCCTGCGGCTGGGTCAGCTCGGTGACGTGTACGATAGCGGGCACATGCTCGGCGCGGGCGATGCGTGTGGCGCGCAGGAAGGTATCGACGAGGCCCGGATAATCCCAGCCGGGCACGGTGTAAATATCGTAGCCCCGATCGCTGCCCGGCTCGCGCTGGAACCCCTGCAACAGCTCCGAGATGCTGCCCTTGGTCAGCTGGAACTCGTTCGAAACGCTGATGCCGTAGTCGTCGTCCCAGATGCAGAGGACCATTGGCCCGCCGAGCACGCCCGCGGCGTTGACGGCTTCCCAGAACATGCCTTCGGCACAGCTCGCGTTGCCGATCGTGCCGAAGGCGACCTCGTCGCCGTGGTGCGAGAACGTCGTGAGCGAGGCCAGTTCTGGAAGCTCCCGGTAGAGCTTCGAGGCGTAAGCAAGGCCGACGAGCCGGGGCATCTGCGAGCCGGTAGGCGAGATGTCGGCGGTGCTGTGCACGATCCCGGTCAGATCCTGCCACCGGCCGTTCCCGTCGAGGAAGCGCGTGGCAAAGTGGGCGTTCATCGCACGACCGCCGGTCATCGGCTCAAACTCCGGGTCGGCGTGGGCGTAAAGCTGAGCGAAGAATTCCTGGATGGTATGCAGGCCCAGGGCGAACAACAACGTCTGGTCGCGGTAATAGCCAGAGCGCACGTCGCCGGGACGCATCGCCTTAGCCAGGGCAAGCTGGGCGACCTCTTTGCCGTCGCCGAAGATGCCGAATTTCGCCTTGCCGCTGAGGACCTCGCGCCGCCCAATCAGGCTGGCCTGACGGCTGGCCAGAGCGAGCCGGTAGTCGGCGAGCACTTCCTCGCCCGTCAGGCTCGTCTCCGCCAGCTCAATTGTCTTTTCCAAAAGCGCCATGGTTCTCCTTTTCCAGTGGGTGGGCCGTGGAGCCCGTGGGTCAGGGAAGTTTAGTCCAGTGGCGTGACCCGATAATTGTCAAAAGCGACAAGCACCCCTCCCTCTCCCAGCGTTTCTACGATGACGCCGAAGTCGCCGCGCTCCAGGGTGTCGTCTGTCACCCGGCCGACTTCCTGCCCATTGACCGAGAAGATGAGGTTGGCCGCCTCCGCGCGTACCTCCAGGGTATTGGTAACGTCCAGCCCCTGGCGCACAGCCTCGGAGCGGAACCAGCCGTCGCCGATAATCGCTTGCTGCTCGGCGCAGCGGTCGAGGCAGTAGCCGATCCAGACAAAGCCGTCGGCGCTGACCTCGAAAATGTAAAAGGACTGGGCATCGTCCTCGGCACGGAAGACCATGCCGTAGCCGTTGTCCAGCGGACCTTCCAGGGGCGTGGCTTCCACCGAGTAGATGCCGTCGCGCCGTGAGTCGCCGGCCGTGGACCAGAAGATGCCCAGGTCTTTCTTGACGAGAAACTCGTAACGACCGCCGTTCAGTCTTGTTTCCGCCTCAAAGGTCGAATCGACGATCCAGTTGCCCGCATCGTCATACGTTTCTTCATAGCTACCGGCAATGCTGCCGCAGCCGGCAGCGAGGACGAGCAGGACAAGCAGCAGCAGGCGCAGACTGTTTTTCACAGGGCCTATCTCCTTACATCGTCGCGCTCATTGCAGCGCGCCGGCTACGATTTCAGCCACGTCGAGCACGCGCATCGATTCGCCGTGCTCCTTGCTGGCATCCTCCAGCATGCGCGCGCAGAAGGGGCAGCCGATAGCCAGCGTGCGGGCGCCGGTCTTCTCCGCTTCCCGGTAACGGTTCGCCGGCACCGCCTCCAGGCCCGGCTCCTCTTCTTTCCAGAACTGCGCGCCGCCGGCGCCGCAGCAGAAGCTATTCTCGCGGCTGCGCTCCATTTCCAGCAGCGTCGCCCCGGCCTGGGCCAGCGCGTCGCGCGGCGCGTCGAAGATGCGGTTGTGGCGGCCCAGGTAGCAGGGGTCGTGGAAGGTGACCTGCTCGAGGGTGTTGCCGTTTAGCCGCAGTTTGCCCTTGCCCACGAGGTCGGCAATCATCTGGGTGTGGTGCATGACGCGGAAATTCCCGCCGTAGCCCCCGTATTCCTTGCCGATGGTGTGGAAGCAGTGCGGGCAGCCGGTGACGATGAGCTTATCTTCCAGACCAATCTCCTTGAACAGCTCGATGTTGGCCGAAGCCATCTCGAAGAAGAGGTATTCGTTGCCCGCGCGCCGCGCCGAATCGCCCGTGCAGGACTCCATACTGCCCAGAACGGCATAGTTGACGCCCGCGTGGTGCAGGACCGTGGCGATGGAGCGGGCGATTTCCTGCCCCTTCGGGTCGAACGCGCCCGCGCAGCCGACCCAGTAGAGCACTTCAAATTCAGGATTGTCTTCGACGGTGGGCACCTCGAACGGCAGCGCTGCCGTCCACGCCAGCCGGTCCTCGGTCACGCCCCAGGGGTTCTGCAGCCGCTCCATGCCCCGGAAAGCGCCCTGCAGCTCGCCGGGGAACTCGCTCTGCATCATGACGAGATCGCGGCGCATATTGAGGATGTCGAACATCGGCTCGTTGCCCACCGGACAGACCTCGACACAGGCGCCGCAGCTCGTGCAGGCCCAGACCGCGCTCTCGCTGATGGCATAGTCCAGCAGAGGCAGCTCGTCTGGCTCGCCCGCCGCCAGCTCCGACATTCTCTCGCGGATGTAGTAGCGCTTGTTGATCTCCAGCGCCGCCGGGCTCAGCTCCTTGCCGGTGACGTAGGCCGGGCAGGCGTCCTGGCAGCGGTTGCACATGATGCAGGCGAAAGCGTCCAGGACGTGTGTCTGGTGCAGATCGGTGAGCCGCGCTACGCCGAACTGCTCGACCGACTCGTCTTCAAAGTCGAGCGGCTCCAGCGCGCCGAGGGCCGGGCGCTCCGGCCGAGTCATAAAGTTCAGCGGCCCCATGAAGAGATGGGCGTGCTTGGTATAGGGGAAATAGGCCAGGAACAGGAAGATGAGGCCCAGGGCAATCCACCAGGTGGCGTGGAAGCCGAACGTCAGCGCCGGCTCGCTCAGCCCGCTCCACAGCGGCGCGAGCAGGTTGGCAAACGGTCGCCAGGGATCGGCTCCCTCCATCGCAATGTTAAAGGTCTGGCTGAGGAAACGGAAGCCGACGTGCATGAGGATGAACAGGCCGACGACCAGGGAATCTCTGCGCACGCCCGGCCGGGCCTCCGGCAGCATCTTGACGTTGGCCCGCTGCGTCAGTGTCCGCGCCCCGACCGGGGAGACAAAGCGCCGCAGCAGGAAGTAGACGACGCCGACGAGCACGGCAACCGAAAAGAGGTCGGCTAACAGCCGGTAGATCTGCCCCACCACGCCCGGAATGTGGAAGCCCGAGATGAAGCCTTCCAGGATGTCGAGCACGTTGACAAGACCGTAGAAGATGAAGCCCCAGGCGACGCCGTAGTGAATCAACGAGGTCAGCTTGCGATTGCGGATGATGCCCCCCTGGGTAACGAGGGCGACGAGGCCGCGAATCATGCGCTGGAACAGGTTGTCCAGGCGCAGGCTGCCCTGCCCCCGGGCGATGACCAACCGCATCTCGTTAAAGGTCACGGCTGTCGCCGAGAGCGATATGGCGACCAGGAGGATAAACAGGAATTTCTCGGTGGGCGTTAACATCGTTGATTTCCTTCCTCGATGAACCAGGGCAACACACAGAGGGTGCGCCGAAAGTCTATCATATGGGTAGGGGACCGGCAACGCAGGGGGGATGTACGGGTGGCGGCGCGGGCTGGCTGTGCAGGCGGAGGACCGTATAATCAGCAGCGTGTTACGTCGCATCGTGCTTTTCGCCGGTCTGATTCTGCTGGTCGCAGCGCTCGCCCCGCCGACACTCTCGCCATACGAGCTGACGGGCGAGGAGGAGATCGCGGGCCAGCTTCGCGGGTTGCTGCACTGGCTGCACACGGCGCTGCGCCCGCAGCCGGACCTCGCCCCGGAAGCCGGCATCACCCCGGCCGGCATCAGCCCCTACGGCGCCAACACTTTCCTGCAGAACGAGGCCCTGCCCGAGGTGCGCGAGCAGAGCGTGGCCCTTCTGGCAGGCGCCGGTTTTCGCTTCATTCGCCAGGAGTTTGCCTGGGAAGATATCGAGATCCACGGCAAAGGTGATTTCGTCGACCGGCGCAACGACCCGGCCGGCGTCGATGCCTGGGCAAAATACGACAACATTGTCTCCCTGGCGGAGGAAGGCGGGCTGGAGATTATCGCGCGGCTGGGCAACCCGCCGTCGTGGACGCGCGCCCTGACCGACACGATAGGCACCAACGCGCCGCCGGACGACTTCAACGATTTTGGCGACTTCGTCGCCGCCGTCGCGGGCCGTTATGCCGACGAGATAACCTATTATCAGGTCTGGAACGAGCCTAACGGCAACGACGAGTGGGGCCTTCAGGACGTGGACCCGGAGGCCTATACCCGGCTGCTCTGCCTCGCCTACGAGCGCATCAAGGAGGCGGACCCCAACGCGGTCGTCCTGGCGGGAGCGCTGACGCCAACTGTTGCTTTGGAGGGGCGCAACCTCAACGACCTGATCTACCTGGAGCGCATGTACGCGGCAGGCGCGGGCGACTGCTTCGACGTGATGAGCGCCCAGGGCTACGGGCTGTTTTCCGGCCCCACCGACCGGCGGCTTCGCCCGTCGGTGATCAACTACCCGCACCACCTCTACCTGCGCGACATCATGGTGCGCCACGGCGACGCCGAAAAGCCAATCTGGATCAGCGAGATGGGCTGGAACACGGCGCCGGAGCCGCTGCCGCCGATCTACGGCCGGGTGAACGAGGAGCAGCAGGCGCGATACGCCGTCGAGGCCTACGAACGCGCGCGCTCCGACTGGCCGTGGATCGGCGTCGTCAACACCTGGTACTTCAAGCGCCACAACGACGACGAGCGAGACCAGAGCTGGTATTACTTCCGTTTGATGGAGCCAGACTTCACGCCGCTCCCGGTCTGGGAGGCGCTGGCGGCCTACATCCCTGAGGCCGGCGAGCCGGCGCCCGCAGCGCCGTGGCTCATGAGCTGGCAGCAGGCGCGCCCCTGGCTTTTCATCGCCGGTCTGGCCCTGTTCTTCTATGCCGGCCTGTCGCTGCTGGCGCCGCCGGAACGATGAGGCGCCGCTGGCTTATGGTCGCGCTGCTCCTGCTGGCGGCGGCGCTGCGTTTTCACCGGCTGGGCGCTCAATCATTCTGGAACGACGAAGGCAACAGCGCGCGCCTGAGCGAGCGCTCGCTGCAGCTTATCGTCGAAGGGACGGCCAGCGACGTGCATCCACCGCTCTACTACCTGCTCCTGCGCGGCTGGCGCGAGCTGGCGGGCGAGAGCGAGTTTGGTCTGCGCTCGCTGTCGGCCTTTGCCGGCATCCTGACCGTGGCTGCGTCGGCGGCGCTGGCCCGCCACTGGTGGCGCTCCTCGGCGGCCAGCGTAGCGGCAGCGTTGCTGGCAGCCGTCAGCCCGCCGCTCATCTACTACAGCCAGGAAGCGCGCATGTACGAGCTGCTGGCGCTGCTTGCCGCGCTGTCCACGCTGCTGCTGGCGGCGCTGCTGCCGGCGCTGGCACGTAGTGGGCAGTCAAACCGTCGCCGGGTGCTGGCGGCGCTTTACGTGCTCGCGGTGGTCGCCGGGCTCTACACCCACTATTTCTTCCCGGCGGTGCTCGCCGTGCACAACCTTATGGCGCTGGTGCTCCTCTGGCGGCATCGCTGGCGTCCGTTGTGGGCGTGGGCCGGAATTATGGTCGCCGCCTTCCTGTTCTACCTGCCCTGGCTGCCCATCTTCCTGCGGCAGACGGG
>JAAYYY010000190.1 GCA_012515125.1 Chloroflexota bacterium | reverse complement strand
TGAGCGCGCTCGGCCGGGACTTCGAGGCGGCGATGGACGCCCTGCTCGCGTGGCAGCAGCCCAGCGGCGCCTTTGCCGCCGACTTCGGCGACGGCCCGTTCGACGATTTCTTCACCACGCTGCAGGCGCTGCCGGCGCTGACGGGCCAGCCGTACCCGTTCGTGGGAACCGCGGCCGAGCCCGAGGAGGAGGCTGAGCAGGAAGCCACGGCGACAGCCGAACCGGAAGCGACCGAGACGAGCGAGCCGACCGAAACGCCCTTGCCCGAGCCAAGCGCCACGCCGGAGCCGGAGCCAACGGCTACCCCGGAGCCGGAACCCACCGCAACCCCAGCCGCGGCGGAAGCTGCCACCACCACGCCGCCGCCCGCCGCAGAAGATGCAGCGGAAGGGATGAGCCCGGTTGTCGCCTGGGTGCTGCTTGCCCTGGCGTTGCTTGGAGCGGCGGCTGTCGTCTTCTGGGTGCGCAGCGGGAGAGGCCAATGACGTTCCGTCGCGGCTGGCTGATCCTCCTGGGTCTGCTGCTGGCCCCTCTTCTTCTGGCGACTCGCCTGCAGGGCGACGAACCGAATCAGGCTGCCCTCGTCGCGCGCCTGGACGACGAGCGCGTGGAGACACGCTGCGTGACCTTTGCCGATGAGACAATCAGCGGTCACGCTCTGCTGGAGCGCTCTGGCCTGGAGTACGTCGTCGATGCCACCAGCGCCGGCGTCTTCGTCTGCAGCGTCGAGGGGCAGGGCTGCCCCGCCAACGACTGTCGTTGCGAGTGCCGGGGCGACCCGTGTGCCTACTGGTCCTACTGGCGGCTGCGCGAAGGCGAGTGGCAGTATGCCAGCGTGGGCGCCACGCTGACCGAGGTGCGCAACGGAGACGTCGAGGGCTGGTCGTGGGGGCCGGGCTCGGTCACGGCGGCGATCCCACCCCCGGCCGTCACCTTTGAAGAGGTCTGCACGGACGACGTCGCCGCGCCCGTGGCGCAGGCCGGCGAGGCGGCAGAAAGCGACGGCGCGGCAACCAGTTGGCTGCCCTATGCGGCCTTTGTGCTCGTCGCCCTGCTGCTGGGCGGCGCCTTTCTGTGGGTGCGGCGCGGTAGTGGATCATGAGTAAGTCGCTGTCCGCGTTCATCTACGGGCTGAGCGCCGTCATCGGCATCGCCGCTTTCGCCTATCCCTTCATCCTGGCCTCGATGCCGGAGGCCAGCGCTGCCGGCGCGCAGGCGGCGCCGTTGATGACCACGGCGCTGCTGGGCCTCTGCCTGCTGGCGCTCTTGATCGAGGTTCAGGGTGAAGTGGTCAGCGCGAAAGTCGTTGCCACGCTGGGCATGCTCGTCGCCCTGGCCTCGGTGCTGCGCTTCGTGGAGACCGCCATTCCCGGCCCCGGCGGCTTCTCGCCCATCTTCGTGCCGATCATCCTTGCCGGCTACGTCTTCGGCGCGCGCTTCGGCTTCCTGATGGGCGCGATGACGCTGCTCGTCTCGGCATTGCTCACGGGCGGCGTGGGGCCGTGGCTCCCCTACCAGATGTTCGTCTCCGCCTGGGTCGGCTTCAGCGCCGGATGGCTGCCCCACCCCCGGAATCCACGCCTGGAGATGGGCCTGCTCATCGCTTTCGGCGTGGGCTGGGGCCTGCTCTACGGGCTGCTGAC
>JAAYYY010000189.1 GCA_012515125.1 Chloroflexota bacterium | reverse complement strand
CGCGGCGCGCGCGCCCGCTAACGCGCCGGGCCGGGCCGGTAACGAGCAGCGGCTCGGTGCGGCGCGGCTGGTCGTAGAGCGGCATGCTGCTGCCCGGCCGGCTCAGCGCCTGGGCAAAGGCCTCGGCGCTCTCGTAGCGGGCATCGGGCCGCAGCGACATGGCCCGGCCGGCGACCAGCGAGAGATAAGGGGGAATGTCCGCATCGACCTCGCGCGCGGGGATCAGCTCTTCCAGTCCGCTCTCCCGCTGCAGGGCGCCGGGCGGCGTCTTGCCCGTCAGCAGGGTGTAGAGCGTCGCCCCCAGGCCGTAGATGTCGCTGGCGGGCCCGGCCTGGTCGCTCTGTTTCTCCTGCTCGGGGGAGGCGTAGCCGCGCTCGCCCGGCGCGATGCCCAGCCCCGGCAGCCCGTTATCGACGAGAAATACCTCGCCGGCCGGGGTCAGGCGCAGGTTAGCGGGCTTGACGTCGAGATGGGCCGTGCCAGCCTCGTGGAGATAGTGGAGGGGCCGGCTGGCGGCCTGCAGCCAGACGATGATGTCGTCGGCCGGCAGCGGGCCGTATTGCTCCAGCAGCTCCTGCAGGCTGGAGCCGGGCACGAAGTCGCTGACCAGGTACTGGCCGATCCCTTCCAGGGCAAAATGGTCGCGCACGGCCGGAATCTGGGGGTGGGAGAGGTGGCTGAGGCGGCGCGCCTCCGCGCGGAAGCGCTTCTGTACCTCGAGATCGGCGTCCAGATATTCTTTGAGGGCGACCTCGATTTCGTCGTGAATGTCCCAGGCGTGGTAGACGGCGCCGTAGGGGCCCTGCCCGAGCAGGCTGGCGATACGGTAGCGCTTGTTGACGATCTGGCCGGGGAGGTAGGGCATCGATTCGAACTGCTCACGGCGGCCCGGTCATTGACATCTGCCATCGCCGCCGCTCCTCGACTGAAGTATAACGATTGCCCGTCGAGCGGCAATCAGCCTTATGTTGCTGTAAGCTTAGGAGCGATTGGCCGATAGAAGGAGAAAACCATGAACAACGCAGACAAGCTCGCGGCGGCCCTGTGGCAGATTTACCAGCGTCCAGAGCGGCCGGAGCCATGGGAGAAAGATGGCAATCTACCGTGGAACGATCCTGACTTCTCGCGGCGGATGCTGCGCGAGCACCTGGACGAGGGTCACGGCGCCGCCAGCCGCGTCACCGCCGAAAGGGAGCAACTGCTCGCCTGGCTCTGGACAAAGCTGGGCCTCAATGCGGGCGCGCGCGTCCTGGACCTCACCTGCGGGCCGGGCCTTTATGCCGTCGCCCTGGCGCAGCGGGGTGCGCAGGTAACCGGCGTGGACTTTGGCCCGGCCTCCATCGCCCACGCGCGGGAGCTGGCGGCATCGGCCGGCGTATCCGAGCGCTGCCAATTTGTCGAGGCCGACGTGCGCGCTTACGAGCCGGAAGCCGCGGCTTTTGATGCCGCGCTCTTTATCTACGGGCAGCTCGCCGTCTTCCCGCGCGAGGTGGCGCGGCAGCTACTGGGCAAGGCGGCAACGGCATTGAAGCCGGGCGGCAGCCTGCTGGTCGAGCTGCTGGAGCAGGAGCGCGTCGACAAGAAGAACAGCACCTGGTGGTTCACCGACGAAACCGGCCTGTGGGGCGACGCGCCATTCATCAGCCTGGGCGAACGCTTCTGGTATGAGGACGAGAAGCTTTCCTGCGAGCGCTTCTACACGCTGCACCTTGAAAGCGGCCGGCTCGACGAGATTATCCTCTGCGACCAGACCTACAGCGTGGAGGAGATGGTGCAGATGATGCGCGACGCGGGCTTCGCGACGGTGGAGGTCTATCCGGCGTGGGATGGGCTGGCGCTGTACGACGGGCTTGAATGGAACGCCTACGTGGCGCGCAAGGCGGGCTGAGCTACAGGCCGGAGCCTTCAGGATTGCCGGAAGTGGTCGAGGTGGTAAAAGGCGGCGACGGTGAGGGCGTGGTTGATGCGCCCGCTGCGGATCAGCTCCGGGATGGCTTCCAGCGGTACCAGCTCCAGCTCGATATATTCGGTGCCGTCGAACTGCGGCTCGCGGACCCGGTGCACGTCGCGGGCGAGGAAGGAGTAGCAAGCGTTGTTGAGGAAAGCGGGGTTTGGCGCTACGACGCCGATCTGCACGATCTCGGCGGCCTCGTAGCCGGTTTCTTCCAGTAGCTCGCGCCGGGCCGTCTCCAGGGGATCGCCTTCCCCCTCGTCAACCATCCCGCCGGGGATCTCCAGGGTGACTTCGCCTACGCCGTGGCGGTACTGGCGAATGAGCACGACCTGCCCGTCGGGGGTGACGGGAAT
>JAAYYY010000188.1 GCA_012515125.1 Chloroflexota bacterium | reverse complement strand
GAGCTGAGCAGGCTGGGCCCGCCGGCCGACCCGGAAGCCCGGCAGCAGCTTGTGGAGGCGCAGGCCGCGCTGGCCCAGAAGCAGCTCGACCGCCAGCTGGCGACGACCCGCTATCTCCAGCTTTCGAGCAAGATTACGGACACCGAGCAGGAGGAAAAGCAAGGCGGCACGGCGCAGGAGATAGCGCGCATGGAGCTTTATACGCAGCTCCACGGCAGCCTCGTCAATAGCCTGGAATCGGTGCGGCTGGCCCGGCTGCAGAATACGTCCTTCCTGTCGGTGGTCGAGGAGGCGGAGCCGCCGGAGGACCCGGTGCGCCCGCGCCCGCTGCTCAACGCCGTGCTCGGCGGCATCGTCGCGCTGATGGCGGCGGCGGGCCTCATCCTGCTGCTCGACTACCTCGACGGCTCGGTGCGCTCGCCGGACGAGGCCGTGGCGCTGACCGGGTTGCCCGTCATCGGGGCGATCGGGCAGGCGCGGCGCAGGCGGGGCGTGCCGGCGCTGGCGGTGGTCGAGGCGCCGGAAGGGGCGCAGGCCGAGGGCTTCCGCACGCTGCGCACGAACCTTGAGTTTGCCGCCGCCGAGCAGCCGCTGCGGACCATCCTGGTGACGAGCGCCGAAGACGAGGCGGGCAAGACGACCGTGGCGGCGAATCTGGCGGCGGCCTTTGCCCAGGGCGGGCACGAGACGCTGCTGGTGGACGCCGACGTGCGCCGCCCCCGTCTCCACGCGCTGCTCAACCTGGGCAACGAGCGCGGGCTGGGCGATTTGCTGCGCGGGCAGGCGGCGTCGCCGGGTGATGTACGGGCGAGTTTGAAACCCGCCCGTACAACGCCGGCGGTCCCGGGGCTGCGGGTGCTGCCGAGCGGCAACCTGCCGCCCCAGCCCTACGAGCTGCTGGGCACGGAGCGGTCGGCGGCGCTGCTGGCCGAGCTGGCCGAGGCGGCGGACGTGGTCGTGCTGGACAGCCCGCCGCTATCTGTCGCCGACGCGGCGCGGCTGGCTCCGCAGGTGGACGGCGTGCTGCTGGTCGTCCGGCCGGGCGCGACGGAGGCCGAGGCGCTGGCGGCGGCGGCGGATCAACTGGAGCGGGCCGGGGCGCGGATGCTGGGCATCGTGCTCAACGGCGTCCCGCGGCGGGCCGGCTTCTACCCGAGGGCCTACACGCCCGCCGCGCGCGGGGAGCAGGCTGCGGCGCTGCGCGAGCGGCAGCCGGCATTTGGCGAAGGGCCGGCCGGGGATTAGTGCGGTAGGGGCGGGTTTGAAACCCGCCCGTACAACGACTGGGCGAACTAACACGTTTCAACGTGTTTGCCCTCTCAGACGCCGAATTCATTCGGCGGCCGAGCGGCGCGGCGGGGCTGCCTGAGAATGAATTCTCAGGCTGACGCAGAAAACATGCTGAAGCATGTTGGCCGGTCCATACGGAGGTTGTGGTCGCCGGTGGTCGCGGGCCGGCGGGGGATCAGGCCAGTTGGCGTAGCGCCTTCACCACGTCGGGGGGCGCTTTGTGGCGGGCGATGG
>JAAYYY010000187.1 GCA_012515125.1 Chloroflexota bacterium | reverse complement strand
GTAGTCGCAGGCGCGGTAGAGAAACGGCGGCACGTAGCCGTTGATGATCGGCGGGTTCAGGAAGGCGACGGAGAGATTGCAGCTCAGGAAGCGCGGGTGGAAGCCGCCGTAGCGCGCGTAGGTGGCGATGACGTTCGGCGCGCCTGCCGTGTAGGCGTAGCCAAAATCCAGCGGGTCGCCGAAGCGCGCGGCGTTATAGGCCAGGTGGACGGCCACGCCCGCCGCCACGGGCAGGGCAAAGGCGAGGAGAGGGCGCCAGGCGCTCCGGTCGCGACGACGGAGCAGGATATAGGCGGCGAAGAAGACGCTGCCGAACCAGAGCGAGGGACGCGCCAGCCCGGCCAGCCCTAACATTACGCCGGCCAGCAGCCAGCGCTCGCGCCGCCAGCCGAAATAAAGGGCGGGCAGGGCAAAGAGCAGGGCGACGAGGTGGGCCGTCAGCCAGACGGAGCCGAGGGCAGCCATGTACAGGTGGGGCGTCGCCAGACCGAAAAGAATGGTTAGCCAGGGGCGGTGGAAGATGGCGTGGACGAGCCCCACGTTGATGGCGCCGACGATGATGCTGAAAAGGATGTCGCTGAAGGAGACATTCAGGAGGGCGATGATCGGCATGAGCAGCACGGCCGGCAGCGGCGAGCCGGCCACGTAGGCCCGGTCGCCCACGACAAGCAGGTCGTACAGGTTTTCGGTGTTCAACAGGTGGAGCTGGCCGTGCAGGAGGGCATCGGCCAGATGGATATAGTGGGGGGCCAGTGACTGCTGCAGCCACATACCCGAGGCCGCCGTCGCATAGGTGATGAACGCCAGCACGGTCCAGACGAACGGGTGTTGGAAAAGACGGGTGATGCGGGCTGGCAGCGACTGGTTCATGGAATAAGTTCGACGAAAGGGGGTGCGCGCCCGCACCCCCTTCCCAGGGTAAAGCTTATTCCATCCTATCGGCAAGGGCAAGCAGCTCTTCGATGCTGCCGTCGCCGGTCAGCAGGTAAAGGTAGTCGCCGGACTGCCAGAGTATGGCGTTGCCGTATCCCTCCACGCTTGACAGGGCCAGCCCGGTGGTGCCGTGGACAACAACCTCGCTGAAGCTGGCGAGGTTAGCGGGCACGGGCAGGACGAGGGTGTTGTTCCAGTCGATGGCCCGCGAGAGGCGCCGCGCTTCGTCGTCGGACATGCCCAGCGCCTGGAGCAGCGCCTCGCCGATCACGACGGGATCGACATCGTCGGGATAGTCCAGCTCCGGGCTGCGGGTCTGCATCAAGGTCGTTCCATCTGCCCAGGTCAGGACGGTGCCCGGATGGAGAACGGCGTTGATTTCGGCCCCTTCCAGACTGTCCGGCAGGAGCATGGGATCGACGCCGGCCGTGCCCATGATGGCGCGCAGCTGCTCGAGATCGACGATAAGCCGGCCGCTGCCGCCCGACTGCACTTCTATGGTGGTGGGCTCGCCCAGGGCCGGGATCTGCCGCGGCCGGAAGCCAAGCAGGGCCTCGGCATCGGCGATAGAGGCAACCGTCTGCGATTCGCCCGGCTCGTCGGTCATTATCAGGCTGCCGGGGTGCAGCCCCTGCTCCGCAATCTGATCGAGCAGGGCTACCTGCTCGGGGCTGACGGAAATCGGGGCGAACTTCTGCACCCGGAAAAGACCAAGGAAGTCGCTGGCTGCCGCCCGCACGGGGGGCAGGCTGAACGCCGCGACGATCAGGAGCAGCAGGCCAACGGTTACTACGACTCTACGTTTTAACATCGCTGAAAATCTCCACGTTAAGGGTTGTTCGGCGGACCGGTCACGCCGGGTCTGGAAGGTCCTCCAGGCGGCTGCGGTCCGTGGTTGTTCGTCTTCACCAGGGGCGAGGGCGCCCAGCTTTTGCAGTACGTCCTCGTCAGGGTCATGGGTCATCTTCATCTCTCCTCACGTTCGTAGGCCCGGCGGAAGGCGTCACTTGCCCGGCGCAGCAACGTGCCCACTGAGCCGGGAGCCACGCCGCACACGTCGGCCAGCTCGGCGTAGCTCAGCCCTATCTGCCGCAGCAGCAGGAGCTGCACGTCGCGCTTCGGTAGGCGGGCCAGCGCCGCGCGCACGGCGGCCCGCGTCTCGGCCTGGGCAGCCGCCTCCGCCGGGGCCGGCTCGGCATCCGTGGCATCGGGCAGCAGGGCTGTCTCCCGCCGCCAGCGCCTCTGCCGGCTGCGCAGGGCGTTGTAGCCCTGGTTCGTCGCCACCCGGTAGAGCCACGCGCCAACGTTGTGCTCGCGACGGCGACTAAAGCGCTGTTGGTAAAGGCGCAGGAAGACCTCCTGGGCCAGATCCTCCGCTTCGGCGCGCGTGCCGACCAGCCGGAACAGGATGCCGTAGACGCGGTCGTAATGGCGCTGGAATAACAGCGCAAAAGCGCGATCATCGCCTGTCTGTACCCGGGCCAGCAGGCGGCTATCCGTCAGGGCGAGCACGTCCGGCTCCAGTGCGTCTGAATCTCCATTCACCCTACTAAACACCCCCAACGTGGATTATGTGACAACGACCCCATTATAAGCCGGTGAGATCCGAGCGGTGAGCACCCGGGTGCGTCGTGACAGAAACCCGAGAGCAGGCATAATACGGAAAAGCACAGTAAGGAAAAACCATGAGCAAAATCCCTGTCGCCGTTCTGGCGGCTACGGGCGCGGTGGGCCAACGTTTTGTCCAGCTTCTGGCGGATCATCCCTGGTTTGAGATCGCCGCCGTGACCGGCTCGGCGCGTACGGCCGGCGAGCGCTACGGCGACAGCGTGCGCTGGATTCTGACCGAGCCGATGCCCGAAGCGGTCGCCAACCTCGTCGTGCAGCCGACGGAGCCGAACCTGGACGTGCCCGTCGTCTTCTCCGCGCTACCTACCGTCGAGGCGCGGGAGCTGGAACCGGCGTTCGCCTCGGCAGGTTACGCCGTAGTGACCAACGCGTCGGCCTACCGCATGACAGAGAACGTGCCTCTGCTCATTCCCGAGATCAACCCGGAGCACACCGCGCTCATCCCCCGGCAGCAGGAGCGCTGCGGCTGGCCCGGCTTCATTGTCGCCAGCCCCAACTGCTCGACCACCAGCGCCGTGCTGCCGATGCACATCTTCGACCGCGCCTTTGGCCTGCGCGCCGCGCTGATCACGACGATGCAGGCCATCTCCGGCGCGGGCTATCCCGGCGTCTCGGCGCTGGACATCGTGGACAATATTGTGCCCCATATTCCCGGCGAAGATGAGAAGCTGGAAAACGAGCCTCGCAAGCTGCTCGGCCGGATGAGCGGCGGTGAGCTGGTGCTGGCGGAGCTGGCGATCAGTGCGGAGGCGACGCGCGTGCCCGTGCGCGACGGCCATCTGGCGGCGGTCTCGGTCCGGCTGGAGGAACAGGCGACGCCGGAGGAAGCGATCGAGGCGCTGCGCGCGTGGCAGCCCCCCGCCATCGCCGCGGAGCTGCCCAGCAGCCCGGCGCAGACGCTCGTCTACCGGGACGAAGCCGACCGCCCGCAGCCGCGCCTCGACCGGAGCAATGGCGCGGGGCTGGCCTGGACGGTGGGCAACGTGCGCCGCTGTCCGGTGCTCGACCTGCGCTACATGGCCCTGACGCATAATACGCTGCGCGGCGCCGCCAGTGGCGCGATTCTCAACGCCGAGCTGCTCGTGGCGCAGGGGATTATCCCCCGGCCTTAAGGCTCAATCGTCACCGGATCTTCGTAGTGCGTGGGCAAGACCTGGAACCAGGTGTTGCCGATCTGCAGCGGTACCGGGTTGCCGTCGCCGTCCACGAAGGTGAGCATCTCGTTCCGCTGCTCGCGCACCCAGGTCGCCGGGAACTGCTGCCCGTCGCGCAGGATGACAGCCTCGCCCTCGCCCCAGATAAAAATCTCCTCGGAGTAGGCGTAACATTCATCGCCAACCTGCCGCTCGCAGATCGAGTAGTCGGTCTGGTGTTGGGCGAAGATGAGGACGACGTTGGCGGCGCTGAGCTGTTCGTCGTTGTTCTTGTCGCGATGCTCCTCGCCGTCTGTCCAGCGCAGGTAGCGGCCTGACGCTTCGTCATATTCCCAATCGACGGTGACGACGTCGCGGTAGTTGATGTGGATCTTCCCGGCCGGCTCGCCGCCTTCCGGCGGTTCCTCAGAGAAGGCCATGTAGCTGTTGAACTGCGGCGGCACGTTTAGCTCGCGCTCGTCCAGAACTTCATACCAGCGCTGCATATCGGCATAGAGGGTGTGTTCGTACGGCTTGTCTTCGCCGGTGCGGTAGTAGCCGGGCACGCCCGTGCGCAGGATGCGGTCGTTGAAGGTGGACGCACTGAGCTTAAAGGCGACGCCGATGCTGGAGCCGGAGTAGGCAAAAGCCGCGTCGTACATCAGGGGGATCTCCAGGTCGATGAGCCGCCCGCTGCGGATCGGCCCGACGTCGGGCGGCGTCTCGTCGTAGAAGACGGCGGTGAAGCGCGTAATGTTGGCTTCGGTGATGTGTTCGAAGACGAGGTCGGCCTGGCTGAGGCCGGCCTGCGGCCGCACGTAGCCGCCGGGGTGGTTGGAAATCTTCACCGCTATCGGACGGCGCTGCAGGACATTGGGGTCGGAGACCAGCTCGCCGGTCAGCGGGTTGCGGTCGTTGCCAAAATCCTCGGCCGAGACGAGAAGCAGCGGCTCGGGCGTCGGCGTGCGCGTCGGCCGGGGCGTGGCGCTGGGCGGCGGCGTGTTGCTGGGGGCCGGCGTGGCCGATGGGGCAACTGTCGACGTCGCCGAAGGCTGGGAGGTCGGCTCAAGGGTCGCCGCAGGCTGGGCAGCCGTAGTTGGCCCGGCTATTGGCGGCGATTCCTGCGTGCAGCCGGCGGCAAGGAGCAGGGCGACCAGGAGAAACAAAAGGGGTCGGATTCTCATCGGACTTTCTCCAGATGTTGGCGAACGAAAAAGCGGCTCGACTCCATGAGCACGGGTATGCCGCGCAGCAGGTTCGTGGCGACCGTGACGAGAACGAGGGCAAACGTGATTGCCGACAGCGGCTCGAAGAAGCGGCCAAAAGGCGAAGCCGGCCCTGCCACGCGCAGCGTCTGCACCAGCGCGAGGGCCGGAAAGGTGACCGCTTTGGTGACCCCATAGAGGGCGCGCATGAAGCGATGGGAGACGAGCCAGCGCCCCCAGGTGGTCTCCATCATCTCGAAAGGGGTTGAACCCTCGCCCATAGCAAAACCACGCACGGCGTCGGTGAGGATGCCCCGTGTGACGACGACAAGCGCGACCCAGAGCGGCACCAGCTCCAGGCTCACGAACGTGATCCAGAAGACGTTCTCGACGACGCGATCGATGGCGATGTCCAGGACCGAGCCAAGCGGGCTGGTGCTCCCCCGGCGGCGGGCAACCATCCCGTCGAAGGCGTCGATGAGGATGGTGAAGATGATCAGAAAGAAGGCAAAGAGCAGGACGGGCACACGCTCGACGTGCAAAAGAATCACGGCGAGCGCCAGAAAGAACAGGCGGCTGAGGGTGATGGCGTTGGCTAGCATGATTCCTCTTCTTGCTCCTACAGGAGCAGGCGTGCTCCTACGGGAGGAGGTAAGCTCTTTCAAGAGCGCGCCCGGTTTTACCACTTCGCCTGCGGCCCGTCACGCTCACCGGGTCTCCAGCGCCTGTAGGGCGAGAAAAAGCGGCCGGGGCCGGCCGTCGGGGCGCAGAATGCTGTAGGCCGACTCGGTGAAGGCGTTGCCAAAGGTCGGGGCGAAGTTCAGATTCCAGAGAAAGAGAGGACCGCCGGCGTGCAGCTCTTCGGCGAGGGCCAGCGCGCGCAGGGTGTAGGCGGCCTGCTGCCATTCGTTCACGTTTGCCATGTACTCGGCACCGGATAGCGGCGCGGCTTCCATACCCTCGTAGCTGGCCCAGCCAAATTCGGTGCTCCACAGGGGCATCTCGGGATAGCCGGCCTCCGCCAGGATGGCCCGGTAGTCGCGCAACGTGTCGGCGAAAAAGAAGCTGGGATGGTTGTTGTGGCTGGGCGAGGCGGCGTCAGGCGCGGCGGCGCTGGCGTCGGGCGGGTTGGCCCAGCCGTAGGGATGCACGCCCACGCCGTCAACCGTCTGCAGCAGGCCGGCGGCGACCATCTCGCGCAGGAAGCGGCGGTCGTCGATGGCGGTAACGCCGTCGTCTATGCCCGTCGTGGCGGGGGCGGCGCTGACCAGCAGCGCTCCGGGATCGGCGGCGGCTACACCCTGCGCGCCGGCCTGAATCAGGGCAACCGTGCGCGCCGCGCTGAGGGGCTCGCCGTTCCACTCGCGCTGCAGGTTGGGCTCGTTCCATAGCTCGTAGGCCGCAACCTGGCCCTGATAGCGCGCGGCGAGCGTCTGCATGAAGCCGGTGAAGGCAGCGTAGTCGGCCGGCGGGCCGTCCATCTCCGTGGTCGGCCGGCTCCATTCGGGGGCTTTGGCGACACTGAGCAGCACCTGCAGGCCGGCCGCTCTGGCGCGGGCGATGAAACGATCCAGCTCGTCGATGCGGAACGCGTCGAGCTGGCCCGGCGATGGCTCATACAGCTTCCAGGAGACCTGCACCTTCACCCAGCCGACTGGCAGCTCTTCCAGCCAGTCAAACAGCACGTCGTAATCTTCGCGGTGGATGTGAAGCTGGATGCCGAGCAGATCGCGGGCCGGCGGCGGGCCGGCATAGGTCGGATAGGCAGGTGGCGTCTCGGTGGGCGGCGGCGTGGCGGTCGCCGTGGCGATTACTGGGAGCGGCGTCGGGCTCTCTTCGCCCCTGACCAGCGGCAGGTAGGCTGCTTCAGTCGCGGCGGGCGAAGGGACGAGCGGCGTAACGGAGGCGCCCGTGGCTGCCGGTGCTGGCCCGGCGGCGGTCGCCACGGGCAGGGTCACGGTCGGGGCGGGCGGCGTCTCCTCCCGGCGGCTGCAGGCGGCGACGAAGATCAGGAGCAACAGGGCAACGGCAAAAGCCCGACGCCAGGAAGCGACTCTCATGATGTTGATTGTAGGAGGCCGGCAGGCGGCAAACAATAACGCTCACGCCACGTTTACGCCACGGCTGTCCGGCGTTTTGCTGCTGGGGTACAATGCGCCCATGAAACGCTATCCGATTCCGGCCCGGCAGTGCCGCGCGGAGATCCAGGTCAGCAACTCCCGCTTCATCGCCACGCTGGCGCCCGCCTTCTCTGTCGAAGAGGCGCGGGCGTTCATCGCCCGCATCCGCGAGGAGTTCGCCGACGCCACGCACAACGTGCCGGCCTACGTGATCGGCCACGGCGCTTCCGTCATCGCCCACTGCAACGACGACGGGGAACCTTCGGGCACGGCCGGGCGGCCCGCCCTGGCTGTGCTGCAGGGCAGCGGGCTGGGCGACGCGGCGCTGGTGATCACCCGCTACTTTGGCGGCACGAAGCTGGGGACTGGCGGGCTGGTCCGCGCCTATGGCGACGCCGCGCGCGAGGTGCTTGCCCGGGCGCCCCTGGCGGAGAAAGTGCCCACGCAGACGGTGATGCTCGCCGCCCCATACGCGCTCTTCGAGCAGGTGCGCCTGCTCGTCGCCGCCTACCAGGGGCAGATTCTGGACGAGGAGTTCGCCGCCGACGTGACGCTCACGGCCCGCTTTGCCCTGGAACACGTGGAGGCTTTTCAGGCGGCACTGCTGGAGCTGTCCAACGGCACGCTGCAGGCCGAGGTGGTGGAGAGCGACGAGGCGACGATCATGCCTATCGAGGGCACGCTGCAGGATTATGTTTAGTCCCTTCGGATGAGCTATTGCGCCGCCAGATAGTCCCGGATGGCGATGCTCATTGCGCGCAGCCGGTTCTGCATAACCCGGCGCATCATGGGCGCGAGGAGCCGCCACAGCCCGCGGGCGCGCAAGGTCGAGGTGTGTGTCAGCCGCGTGCCTTCGGGAAGCGGCTCGAACTCGAAGGTGTGGTAAATCTCGCCCATGCGCACGATACTGCGATGGGCAAAACGGGTGGGCGGCTCATATTCGGCGTACTCATACTCGACGACGCCGAGCCCCGAGAACGCGCCCCGGTAGCGCGAGCCTTTACCCAACGGGCCCGGCGTCAACGCCTCGACCTGCTTCAGGCTTTCTGCATCCCAGATGAGCTGGGATTGGGGGTCGGCGACAATGGCAAAAAGCTCGGCCGGAGAGCGGTCGAGCACAATGCTGTCTGAGACCGAAACCATCGATTACCTCCTCGGGCAAGGTAAGTTCAATCAGCGGTGGCTCCAAAGACAGAGCGCAGCCTGCGCAGCCAGTTGCCGCCCATGATATTGGCAATTTCCTCATCGCCGTAACCACGCTCCGCCAGCGCCGGGACGATCAGCCGCAGATCGGCTACGGAATCCATCTCGGCGGGGATGTCATCGCGCCCGACCCCGCCGTCGAGGTCGCTGCCAATACCCACGTGCTCGGCGTCGCCGAGAAGCTGGCAGATGTGGTCGATGTGGGCGACCACGTCGGCGACGGTCACGCTTTCCTTGGGATCAGTTCGCGCGTAGCCGGCCTTGAGGAAGCGGTTGAAGAGCACCACGCCGACGACGCCGTCTCGCTCGGCCAGGGTGCGGATCTGGCGGTCGTCGAGCTGGCGCTGGCCTGGGACGAGCGCCCGCGCGTTGCTATGGCTGGCGATGACCGGCCCTTCGTAGCGGTCCAGGGCCTCGTAGACGGCCTTTTCGCTGAGGTGGGTTACGTCGAGGATGAAGCCCAGATCGGCCATGACCTCCATGAGCGCGTAGCCCTCTCTGGTGAAGCCCTCGCCCGCCCGCCACGCGCCATCGGCGTAACGGGTGTCATCCCAGGCCGGGCCGATGATGCGCACGCCGCGCTCGTACCATTCTTCCAGCTCCTGCGGATCGCGCACCGGGTCGGCTCCTTCCATCAGCGGCACGATGCCCAGCAATGGGCTTTCCCCATCCTGTTGGCTGTTCAGGACCTCTTCCAGCTCGGCGCTGTCGCGCACGAGACGCACGCGGTCGTCCTCGTCGGCCAGCCGGTGGTAGTAATCGAGCTGGGCCCCGGCGGCGGCGTAGGCCTGGTCGGCGTCTTCGTAGACCATCTTGCGGTTTTCGGGCATGTGCGTGTTGTTGCTGGCAGGCATGACGAAGAGGGTGCCGAAGACGAGGGCGACGCCACCCTCGAGCAGGGCCGGAATGGTCACCGTGGCGATGTCTCCGTTGGGCGGCTTCTTCTCTCTGGCCCGCAGGTCGGCCAGAGGCAGGCGCAAATCCCGGCCGAAGCGCAGCGCGTTGTAGGCGAGGTCAAGATGGGCGTCCACAATGAGCACGGTAATTCCTCCTTCCCATTGCCGGGCAAGCCAAGGGGTGACATACTTAAGGTACAGCGTTTCCAGGCAGTTGACAAAGGAGCCAGCGTATGGCTCTGTCACCCAACGGGCTCCACCCGCACAATTATGTTTGAGACGGATGAGGAACTGCTCCAGGCGTGCCGCCGGGGCGACGACCGCGCCTGGCGCGGCATCCTCGATCGCTACGAGCGGCTTCTCTATTCGATCCCCCTGAACTATGGTCTGACTGCCGAAGACGCTGCAGACGTGGTGCAGCTGACGCTCACCATCTTCCTGCAGAAGCTGGACGAGCTGGACGATGCGAGCAATCTCGCCGCCTGGCTGGCGATCGTGGCGCGCCGCCACTCGTGGCGACGGCTGGCCCAGCGGCGCCGCGAGCAACTGGGCCTCGGGGCGGACGCAGCGGAAGGGATCGCCAGCATGAGCGACGGCGAGAACCAGGGGGAGTTCGTGCGCTGGGAGCTGCTGGAGTGGCTGAACCAGGGGTTGAACGACCTGGACCCGCGCTGCCGCGCGCTGCTCATGGCGCTTTACCTGTCGCCCGACTCTCCCTCCTATGCGGAGGTGGCTGCGGAACTGGGTATGGCCGTCGGCAGCGTTGGCCCGACCCGCGCCCGCTGCCTGGAAAAGCTCCGAATCTTTCTCCAGGAGAAGAAATTCACAAGTTGATGTATTTTCTGCGAGGGCTTAGCGCATATGTGGGCTACTTAGGCGGCAAGATTAGATCATCAGGATGAGCATCTATGGCACAAAAGGTATCATTCGCAACGTTACTCGATTGGCTGGAGGACCGGCTGCCGCCGGAAGAGGCGCAGCAGATATCGGCAGCCGTTGCGACAGACAACGCGCTGCGCGCGACCGTTGCCTGGATCCAGGAGTTTGGCTGTTTGACGGACGGCCTCGTGCTGGCGAACCCTCCTCCCTCGTTGCGGCGCAGGCTGGAAGCGCTGTTCGCCGAACACAGCGCGGATGAAGGTGGCACAGGCAGATGGCGCTGCTTCAACGCCGAGCCGGCGGGCCAGCAGATCGAGAAGGGCGAGCGGCGTCTCGCCTATACGACGCCGGTTGCGGAAATAACGCTTGCCCTGCAGCAGCGATCACGCGAGGCGCGCTATGATCTGCACGGCGCCATTCTCTTCCCCGGCGACGAGCAGCCGTTATTGACCGTCGAGCTGCTCCGGGACGATTGCCCGGTGGAGTGGCGGGCGACCGATCCGTGGGGCGAATTCGGCTTTGCCCGGCTCCCTGCCGGCGAATACCGTCTCGTCTTTACCGGCGAGGACGTGGAGCTGACAATTCCAGAGCTGAAGCTGGGCGCCATTTAGGCTGCCCGGCTCAGGCCACCAGGGCGGCGCGAAGCACTTCGGCGGGATGGAGCGCCTGCCTGCCGGTCCCATGAGCAATCTGGTGGCGGCAGCTGGTGCCCGCGGCGACTATGATCGTACCGGCCTCGCTGGCGCGCACGGCGGGGAACAGGCTGCGCTCGCCTATCTGCAGCGAGATCTCCGCATGTTCCGCTTCGTAGCCGAAACTGCCGGCCATGCCGCAGCAGCCCGAATCCACTTCGCTGACCCGGTAGTTCGGCGGCAGGCTCAGGACCTGGTGGCTGGGGCCGGTGCCGACGAGCGCCTTCTGGTGACAATGGCCGTGCAATAGCAGATGGCGCGGTTCCTCGCTGAAGCGCAGGTGTAGCTCGCCGCGGTCCGCCAGACCGGAGACGAATTCCTCGAAGGTCAGCGCCAGACCGGCGATCTGCCGGACGCGGGGATCGTTGGGGAGCAGCGAGAAGTATTCGTCGCGCAGGGTCAGCAGGCAGCTTGGCTCCAGGCCGACGATGGGGATGCCCTCGGCGGCAAAGGGGGCCAGCTTCTCCACCGTGTCGCGGGCGGCTGCCCGCGCCTCGCTCACCAATCCTTTGGAAATCTGCGGGCGCCCACAGCAGCGGTGGCCCGGCAGCACGACGTCGAAGCCGGCTGTCTGCAGAAACTCCGTGGCGGCGATGGCGATGTGAGGGTCGTTGTAGGTGTTGAAAGTGTCGTTAAAGAGGACGACGCGGCGCAGGGCGTGGGGGCTGTTACGCCCCGACTGCCGGCGCCGATACCAGGTAGTAAACGGCTCGCGGGCAAAGGGCGGCAGGCTGCGCTGCTCGCTGACGCCCATCAGCCTGCGCACGACCTTTTGCTTCATCATGCCGTTGGCCAGGGGCGCCAGCGGCCCGCTCGCCAGCCGGCTGAAGCGAGCGATGTCGCCAAAGAGACGCGCCCGCAGCGGCGTGCCGTGTTCCTCGTAGTAGTGGGCCAGGAACTCTGTCTTGATCTTCGCCATGTCCACCGAAGAGGGGCATTCGGCGCGGCAGGCTTTGCAGGAGAGACAGAGGTCGAGCGCGTCGTAGACCTGCCGGCTGGTCAGGTTAAGACCGGGCATCTGGCCGGAGATGGCGGCGCGCAGGATGTTGGCCCGCCCGCGCGTGCTGTGCTCCTCCTCGCGGGTGACCATGAAGCTGGGACACATGGTGCCGGCGGTGCGCTTGCGGCAGATACCCGCGCCGTTGCACATCTCGACGGCGCGGTGGAAACCCATATCGGTGCTGAAGTCCAGGTGCTCGTACAGGGGCACGACGCGATAGGCCTCCCCATAGCGCAGGTTCTCAGTCATCGGCTGCCCTCTGACGACCGTGCCGGGGTTGAGAATGTTGTGGGGATCGAAGATGTCCTTGACCTGGCAGTACAGGTCGTAGAGCGGCTTGCCGAAAAAGGCTTCGTTCATCCAGCTCCGGGCGCGCCCATCGCCGTGCTCGCTGGAGAGGCTGCCGCCATACCGGCCGAGCAGCTCGACGGAGAACTGCATGATCTGCGGCAGCTTGGCTACTTCCGTAGCCAGCTTACTGTTAATCAGGGGGCGGATGTGGATGCAGCCGGCGCTGGCGTGGGCGTAGTAAGCGACGTTCGTGCCCAGGTCATTGCAGAACTGCTCGACCCGGGTGACGTACTCCGCCAGATGCTCGACGGGTACGGCGGCGTCTTCGATGAACGGGATCGGCTTGTAGTCACCCTTGATACTCATCATCAGGCCGAGCCCCACCTTGCGCACGGTCCAGACATTGGCCTGCTGCTGAGGGGTGACCGCGGGCACGCTCGCCGTGACGGGCACCTGTTCTTGCTGCAGATGGCGCTCCAGCCGCGTGACCTTGTCGCGTAGCTCGGCTTCCGTCTCGGCCTCGAACTCGGTGATCAGCACGCAGTTTGGCGTGCCGGCGATGAAAGTCTGCAGCAGCCGGCCGTACGCGGGCACATCGCGGCAGAGGGTCAGCCCCAGGTTGTCGAGCAGCTCGACGGCCGACGGTCCCGCTTCCAGAATGGTAGGCACGGAAGAGAGGGCGTCGTAAAGTGAGTCGAAGTGTAAGACCGCCAGCGCCGTGCGCCTGGGCAGGGGCACCAGGTTGAGCTTGATTGCCGTGATGACTGCCAGCCCGCCTTCTGCTCCGCTGACGAGCCGGGCCAGGTTGAAGCGCGGGTCGCGGGGCCACTGGAAGTTGACGCCGCCTTCGATAAAGCGGTCCAGGTTGTAGCCGCCGCAGCGTCGCCAGTGGCGTGGTGTGCCCTGGCGGATGATCTCCTGGTTGGCCGGATCTGAGACCAGGGCGTGCAGCCGGCGGTAAATCTCCCCTTCCAGACCACTGCGCTGCTGCTGTCGGGCCAGCTCATCGGGCGCGAGCGGCCGCAGGTGAACGCGGCTGCCGTCGCTGAGGATGACCTGCATTTCCAGCACGTGGTCGGCGGTCATGCCATAGAGGATGGAGTGACTGCCTGTCGAGTTGTTGGAGACGATGCCGCCCATGGCGGCCCTGTCGCTGCTGGCGGGATCGGGGCCAAACTTGAGGCCGGAAGGGCGCAGATAGGCGTTCAGCTCGTCGAGCACGATGCCGGGCTGAACCCAAATCCAGCGCTCTTCTGCGTTTAGCTCCAGAACCTGGTTGAGGTGGCGGGTGAAGTCGATTACCAGCGCTTCGTTGACCGCCTGCCCGGCGAGGCTGCTGCCCGAGGTGCGCGGCAGGAGCGGCATCTGTCGCCCGGCCGCCAGCTCGACAGCGGCGTGCACGTCTTCTTCGGTGCGCGGTATGAGCACGGCGTGGGGCACAACCTGGTAAATGCTGGCGTCGGTGCTGTAGAGCAGGCGGGTGATGTCGTCCCGGCGCAGATCGCCGCTCACCCTCCCGGACAGTGTCTGGAGGAAGTCGACAACTGCGGCATCCGGTTGGGTTAGAGTCACTGGTGACATGGTAAATCCTCCGTCTTTTTAGCCGACGCTTAATCAGCCCGGAGCCGTATCCTGCCAGGCCCGGATCAGCTCGGCGACGCTCCAGGCCTGAGCGGGGCAGCCATTGGGCTCGAAGGGCGGATCGCCGTCAAAGATCTCGCTCACACTGCCCACGCCATGATCGACAAGATGCTGGAGCAGCGGCCGGAGATAAGAGCGCGCTCGCTCCGGATCGCCATAGACGCGCAGGTGCGCGGAGACGAAGGGGCCGATGAGCCAGCCCCAGACCGTGCCCTGGTGGTAGGCGCCGTCTCGTTCTTTCACGTCGCCCCGGTACTGCCCCTTGTAGTTGGGGTGCGAGGGGGCCAGACTGCGCAGCCCGTAGCTGGTCAGCAGATGGCGGGCGCAGACGTCAACGATGGCGCGCTGGCGGGCCGGCTCGAGCGGGCTGTGGGGCAGGGACACCGCCAGAATCTGGTTGGGACGCAGCGCCGCGTCGTCTCCCTCGGGGCCGTCGAGAACGTCGAAGCAGTAGCCCTGCGCCTCATTCCAGAAGCGGGCGAAACCGGCGCGGGCGCTACTGGCCAGCCGCTCGAAGCGAGCGGCATCTTCGCCAAGGTGGCGGGCCAGCGCCGCCATGATGCACAGCGCGTTATACCAGAGGGCGTTTACCTCGACCGGCTTGCCGATGCGTGGGGTCACCACCCAGCCGCCGATTTTCGCATCCATCCAGGTGAGCTGCAGCCCTTCTTCGCCCGCGTAGAGCAGGCCGTCGGCCGGGTCTACGTGGATGTTGTAACGCGTGCCACGCTCGTGCCAATCGACGATCTCGCGGAGAACGGGAAATAGCTCGCGCACCAGGTCGTCGTCGCCCGTCGCCTGGTGATAGGCACGTAGCGCTTCAAAATACCAGAGTGTGGCGTCAACTGTGTTGTACTCTGGCTGCTCGCCCTCATCAGGAAAGCGATTGGGGAGCATGCCCTGATCGACAAAGTGGGCGTAGGTGCGCAGGATACGGGCTGCAATCTCGGGGCGGCCTGTGCGCAGGGTGAGCCCCGACAGGCTGATCATCGTGTCGCGCCCCCAGTCGCTAAACCAGGGATAGCCAGCGATGACGGTGCAGCCGTCCGGCTCTCCGGGGGCGGCACGCTGCACGATGAACTGATCGGCGGCGAGGACCAGCTGCGCCGGGGGCGGCGGCGAGAGACGCGCCGCCCGCGCGATCAGGTCACGCTCGTAGCGGCGCCGCTCCGTATAGGCCCTCTCTCCGTCCAGGGCCGGGTCTGGTTCTGTGCTGGCGACAATGGTCAGCGATCCGCCGGGCCGGAGCGTGCCACCCAGGACGCCGACGTGAATGTGGTCCTCGACCACGTCGTTCTGCCCGCGCAGCTCTTCGAGGCTGAGGTAAAAATCCTCGTACCAGGTGAAATCCGGCCAGGCCTGTCCCCGGGCAGTCAGGAGGTAGAGCGGCTGGGCGCCCTCATGCACCTGGACGCGCAGGCCGTTGGCAACCGGCCGTATCTCGGGCTTCCAGTCGTTGAGAATCGTCGTCTGGTGATGGTCACGGCAATCGACCAGCGCTTTGGCGTATAGCTCCAGGGGCGCGCTGCCGCGACGCAGATCATATCTGACGTAGGTGGTGTTGGCGCCCTGTTGCATCCAGACGCGCTTCTCAAGCAGGGCATCGCCGAAGGCATAACTCCAGACCGGCGTCGTGCCTTCCAGGTGGAAGCGCTCCAGGTAGCACAGTCCTTCCTGCTCAACCGTGGCGTCTGCCCACCGGTTAGCCGCCAGCGAGAACTGCGCGCCGCCATACTTTGCGTCTTCGTCCAGTTTGGCCAGCAGCAAGGTACGGCCGAGAGGCGGCTGCAGCGCGGCGACGAGCAAGCCGTGGTAGCGGCGCGTGAGCAGGCCGGCGACGGTGCCCATGGCGTAGCCACCAATGCCATTTGTCACCAACCACTCCCGCCTTTCGGCAATCGGCAGATGGGCGCAGACTTCGCGTCCAAATTCGATCATGTCCTCCCTCCTTTGGCGCTCTGTGCTATTGTGACGGCGAAGGAGCCGGATGGCAAGCTGATGGTTGGCAGTGAGTCCCTGCGTGCTATAATGACTGGCATTCCCCGTAGGGGAAGTGGTAACAGACGGCAAGGGTTTCTGGTCGCGAACTCTCTCACGGCGACGCCAAACTTGCCGGAGACATCGAAGCTAACGCCATCCACCCCGGGTTCTGTCGCCGTTTTGCCACCTGATTGACCCTCACTTGCCATTTAGTGCACGATATACTACAATCGCCGTTTGCCAGCGAAGGTGCAGCAGGGGCTGGCAATCCTCCACCTTGCTGCGGGCACTCGTGCCCAGTGTACAGCGCGAAGGGCCAGCGCTGGCAATATTAACAATACAGGTCAAAGGTAATCGATGGCCCCCTTACTTGAAGTTAAAAACCTGGTAACCCGGTTCTATACGGAACAGGGCGTTGTTAACGCCGTCAACGGCATTTCCTACAGGCTGGCTGAAGGCGAATCGCTGGGCATTGTCGGGGAGAGCGGTTCGGGTAAAACCGTTGGCGTCATGTCTCTCATCGGCCTCATTCCCAGCCCGCCCGGGCGTGTCGAGAATGGAGAGGTCAACTTCCATGGGCGCGATTTGTTGAAGCTGCGCCCTGCCGAAATCCGTCACGTGCGCGGGCGGGAGATCACGATGATCTTCCAGGACCCGATGACGTCGCTCAACCCGGTGCTGACCATCGGGCGGCAGATGACGGAGGGGCTGAAGCTCCATCTGGGCATGAACGACACGCAGGCCCGCAAGCGGGCCATCGAAATGCTCGATCTCGTCGGGCTGCCGGGCGCTGAGGATCGCCTCAACGATTATCCCCACCAATTCTCCGGCGGGCAGCGGCAGCGCATCATGATTGCCATGGCGCTATCGACCAACCCGTCGCTGTTGATTGCCGACGAGCCGACGACCGCGCTCGACGTGACCATCCAGGCGCAGATCGTCGAGCTGGTCAAAGAACTCCAGGAAAAGCTGGGGATGGCCATCATTTGGATTACCCACGACCTGGGCGTGGTGGCGAGAATGGTCGAGCGGCTGGCGGTCATGTATTCCGGATACATTGTCGAAATCGGCTCTGTCTGGGATATCTACGATAAGCCGGCCCATCCCTATACTCTGGGCCTTCTGCAATCGTTGCCCAAAGTGGACGCGCGCCAGCAGCAACGGCTGGCTTCTATCGAGGGCCTGCCGCCCGATCTGCGGCAAGAATTCAACCACTGCCCGTTTGCTCCCCGCTGCCCGTACGTCATCGACAAATGCTGGGAGGAGAACCCGCCGCTCATGCCCACGGGACGCGACCAGCAATCGGCCTGCTGGCGCTGGGAGACTGTCGTCGAAGAACCCTCGCGTTTTGGAGTAGAAGTCAAATGACCCAGGAGAACGGAAGCAAGCAGAAAGAGCCCCTGGTCAGCGT
>JAAYYY010000186.1 GCA_012515125.1 Chloroflexota bacterium | reverse complement strand
TGACGGAGCAGCAGCTACTCGACGCGGTGGCAATCGGCCAGTTCACGCCGGGGCCGGTCTTCACCACGGCGACTTTCGTCGGTTACGTGCTGGCGGGCGTGCCCGGCGCCATCGCCGCGACGGTGGGTATCTTCCTGCCGTCGTTCATCTTCGTGGCGCTGCTCAACAACGCCGTGCCGTCCATCCGGCGGTCGCCGTGGG
Source organism: Chloroflexota bacterium (assembly GCA_012515125.1). GTDB lineage: Bacteria > Chloroflexota > Anaerolineae > Promineifilales > Promineifilaceae > JAAYYY01. Next base: position 2,673 of record JAAYYY010000186.1, on the reverse strand, counting down.
CCGGCGCGCTGCTCGACGGCGTCAATGCCTCCGCGCTGGGGCTGATGGCCGGCGTGACGGTGCAGCTCGGCGGGGCGGCGCTCGTGGACCTGCCCACGGTGCTGCTGGCAGCAGTCGCGGCGCTGCTGCTCTTCCGCTACCGGGTCAACTCGGCGTGGCTGGTGCTCGGCGGCGGCGCCGTGGGCCTGCTGGTTCAGTTCTTACTCGGCTAGCATCTTCTCCGCCATGCGGTCGGCGGGCGTGCCTTCGGGCGCAGCGCCGGGTGGTCCGGCGAAGCTGAAGCCGCCGTCGGTCCGCGGGCGGGGTGGGTTGTCGAAGTAATTGGCGGCTGCCGCGCGGCCCGCAGCGACCAGCGCGTCACGCCGCGCGGGGGTCATGTCGAACTCAGTCGTGCCGTAGCCCTTCGCCGGCAGCCGGCAGACCAAATGGCTGTGGGCGTCGATAACCATCTTGTCGTGCGCCTGGGTGGCGGTGTCTACCAGCCCTTTGAGCCGCTGGAGCGCCGGGAGCTGGCCCAGAGAGATAGCGTTGCCTTCCGGTCCCACCACCGCTGTGCGGGGCGCGCCGGGCACGGCCAGCGATTCGTCGATGAGGAAGCCGAGCGGCCGGGCGTCTTCCTTCGGCCCCATGATGGCGGTGACGTGGGGCAGGGTGCTGATGAATAGCTCGATGGGGAAGTTGGAGAGCAGGCCGCCGTCCACGATGCGATGGCCGGTCAGGTCGTTCCCGCGATAGAGGCCCCAACCCGGCTGCCAGACGACCTCCTGCCAGAGCAGCGGCACGCTCATGGACATGCGCGTGGCCCAGACGACCGGCAGGTCGGGCGCGGTCTGGTGGTTGAGGATGAGCATGCGGTTGATCGTCGTGTCGGCGGCAATGAGCGAGAGGCTGCGGCCCGTGGCCTCGAAGAACTCGACCATCGACATGCCGCTGTAGGCGCGGCTCGTGCCGTCAGGGGCCGTGGCGTCGAGCCGCTCGCTCAGCCAGGTCACGAAGGCGTCGGCGGCGTACCAGCCGCCCCGCTCGACGAAGCTGAACAGGTGGCGGCCGCGCGGGCGGCGCAGCATGGCGTTCAGCAGCGTCTCGTCAAGCCGCACCTCCAGCCTGTCGGGCACGAAGGGCAGGTCGATGCCGGCGAGCAGCGAAAGCAGGCTGCTGGCGGCGATGTCCTCGTCGCCAAAGCCCATCGGCTCGCCGAGGAAGCTGGTGAAGACGGGCCGGCCGTCCCGCTCTTCCATCAGCGCGGCGCCCATCTCGGCCGCCGTATAGCCGGCAGCCAGCGCCGTCGCCGTAATCGCCCCCGCCGAGGTGCCCATCAGCCGGTTGATGGTGTGCCCTCGCGCCTCGAACTCCTGCATGGCGCCGACGAAGACCATGCCCTTGGCGCCGCCGCCTTCAAACACGAGATCATACTTCATGTGGGAATCCTCCTGGGGACATTATAGCAGGAGAGTGGGCCGTGGATAGTGGTTAGCCGGCGGCTAGTGCGGCGGCGCCGGGAGACTGGTCAACCAGCCAGGCGGCAAACTGACCAGGGGATGGGCGACAGGCAGAGCTTGCCCCGGTATTTTGTGGGAGAGACGTCGTAGCGGCCGGGCGGTTCCGCTCCCGCTGCCAGCCGATGAGGAGGTTGAACCGTGGCTGACAAGACGAATGCGACAGCTTTGCACCTGGATACGACGAGCGGGGCAATCCTGCCCGAAAGCGCAGCGAGGCCTACCTGGGGCCGCCGAGAGACCTTCTTCGCCCTCTGGGTCGTCGCCGGGCTCGTGGCTCTCTACCCGGTTGCGGCCCACCTGCAGGCCTCGTTCCCCATCTTCACCGTTGTCTGGCTCGGCGTTCCGCTGCTGGCCGTGCTGCGCGGGCGCGATGCCGGCCGGGCCGGCTTTCGCCCGGTGGCGGGCCGGCTGCTGGGGCCGGTCGCCGCGCTCAACCTGGGTCTGCTCCTGCTGGTCATGCTGCTCTTCGAGCCCTGGAGCGGCGCCTACGGCTCGCTCGTGGGCGAGGCCCTGGAGAGCGACCCGACCTTCGCCTGGCTGACGCGCTACGACGCGCCTGCGGGCTGGCTGCTGATGTGGCTGTTCAGCGCCGTGGTGACCATCTTTGGCGAGGAGCTGTTCTTCCGCGGCTGGCTGCTGCAGGGGCTGCTGCGCCGCACCGGCCGGTGGCGGGCGATACTCCTGCAGGCGGCGCTCTTTTCCCTGCCGCAGGCGCTGCCGGCGCTCGTGCTGAGCCCGGTGCAGGCGGCCATCTGGATCGGCGCGTATGCTTTCCTGGCGGTCGGCGTGGTCAACGGCTGGGCCGCGGCCCGGACGGGCAGCATCTGGCCGGGCGTTATCGCCGCCCCGCTCATGAACGTCGCGGTGACGCTGCTGAGCCTGTCCTGAAGCGGGCCCTGTCTGCCGACGACCGGCGGCTTAGCTCAAAGGGGGAGGGTGGCTTCCGGCAGCGTGAACCAGACGGCGGCGCCGCCTTCGGGCCGGTTGAAGGCGCCCGTGCGCCCGCCGTGGGCGGCGACGAGCGAGCGCACGATGGCCAGGCCGAGGCCGCTGCCGCCGTCGTCGCGGCTGCGCCCCCGGTCGGCGCGGTAGAAACGCTCGAAGACGTTGACCAGCTCATCCGGCGGGATGCCCGGCCCGCTGTCGGCGACGACCACGGCCAGCTCGCGCGCGC
>JAAYYY010000185.1 GCA_012515125.1 Chloroflexota bacterium | reverse complement strand
TGCGCAAGCGCCCGGCGCGGCCGGTGCACGCCGTGCGCGACGTGGACCTGCAGCTCGGCCGGCAGCAGACGCTGGGTCTCGTGGGTGAAAGCGGCAGCGGCAAGACGACGCTCGCGCGTGCGATCATCGGCCTGCAGGAGATTCACAGTGGCGAAATGACCCTGCTCGGTGCGCGGCTGCCTTCCGGACTGGCGGAACGCCCTCTGGAGCTTCTAAAACAGGTGCAGATCGTCTTTCAGAACCCCGAAGAAGCGCTGAACCCGTTCCGCACTGTGGGCCAGACACTGCGCCGCCCGCTGATGCGGCTTCGCGGCCTGTCGCGGCGGGAGGCCGACGCCGCCGTCGCCCGCCTGCTCTCTGACGCGCGGCTGCCGGAGAGCTACGCGCGGCGCCTGCCCGGCGAGCTGAGCGGCGGCGAAAAACAGCGCGTTGCCCTGGCCCGCGCCTTTGCCGCCCATCCCGCCCTCCTTCTGGCCGACGAGCCGGTGAGCAGCCTGGACGTCTCCGTGCAGGCGTCGATCCTCAACCTCCTGGGCCGGCTACAGGCCGAACACGAGAGCAGTGTCCTCTTCATCAGCCATAATCTCGCCGTCGTCGCGCATATTGCCGACCAGATTGCCGTCATCTATGCCGGCGAGCTGATGGAGGTCGCCAGTACGGAGGCGCTGCTCCAGCCTCCTTTCCACCCCTACACCGAAGCGCTGCTGGCGGCGGTTCCCCGGCTCGATCCTGACGACCAGCCGCCACCGATTCGTCTGGAAGGGGAGGTGACGGGCCAGGCGGCGGTCCGGCATGGCTGCCCGTTCCACCCGCGCTGCCCGCGCTTCCTCGGCGAGATCTGCGTTCAGCAGCGCCCGCCGTGGCAGGTAACCGAACAGGGCGACCGCATCTTCTGCCATATCCCGCTGGAAACGCTGCAGGCCGAGCAACGGGCCATCTTCCCGACACTTGTGGAGGAGGAAAAGTAGCGTTATGGCCCGCTACTTACTGCGGCGACTTCTCTTTCTGCTGCTCACCCTGTTGCTGACGTCGATCATCGTCTTTCTGGTGACCCAGCTCCTGCCCGGCGACGTTTGCCGGGTCATCCTGGGCCGCGAGGTCGGCGAGGGGGCGCTGGCCGACTGCCGGGAGCGGTTGGGGCTGGACGATCCCGCCGCGCTCCGGTACCTGCGCTGGCTCGGCAGCTTCCTGCAGGGTGATTGGGGGGAGTCGTTCAGCACCCGCTCGCTTATCCGCCCGCTGGTGCTGGAGCGGCTTGAGAACTCGCTGCGCCTGGCGCTGGTGACGATGGTCATCTCCGTGCCGCTGGCGCTCTTCCTCGGCGTCGTCGCCGGCCTCAACGCGGGGCGCCCGCTGGATAGCCTGATCAGTATCGGCTCCCTGGCCGTCGTCGGCCTGCCGGAGTTCGTCACCGGCCTCGTGCTCATCGAGCTGCTCGCCTTCCGGCTGAACGGCTGGCTGCAGGCGCGCTTTGGCCTCAGCCCGTTTCCGGCCAATAGCTCGGTTCGCCCCGACACCACGTTTGGCGAGGCGCTGCCCATGCTCATCCTGCCCGCGCTGACGGCGACGCTGGTTCTGCTGGCGTATATCGCCCGCCTCACCCGCGCCGGCGTGGTCGAGGAGCTGCGCCGCCCCTACGTGCGCACCGCCGTGCTCAAGGGGCTGCCGCGCCGCGCCGTCGTCTGGCGCCACGTCCTGCGCAACGCCCTGCTGCCGGCGATCACCGTCATCGCCATCAGCTTCGGCTGGCTGATCAGCGGCCTGATCGTCGTCGAGAACGTCTTCAACTATCCGGGGCTGGGCCGGCTGCTGCTTTTTGCCATCGACCGGCGCGATCTGCCCCTGCTGCAGGCGGTGACGATGGTCACCGTCTTCGGCTTTGCCCTGGCTAACCTGCTCGCCGACCTCCTTTACGCCTGGCTCAACCCCCGCATCCGGCTCGGCGAGTAGCCGCCCGCGCCAACATGAAGATGACGTGAAGCCTGCCGCGCCTCCATTTACGGCGCTCCATTCGCGGTTACAATAGCGACTGTGTCTGAAAGGAGTCGCGTTTCCCTTCTGCTCGGCCCGTTGCTGCTGGCCGCGTTCGTCTTGCTCGTCGTCTCTGGCGTCGCCGAGCTGGCGGCCTGGGAAGGCGCCCCACCGCCCGCGCGCGGCAGCCGGCCGGTTGATCAGGCCGCGCAGATTACCCAGCCGCTGACCACGCCGCTGCCCATCACCAGAACCACGCTGCTCCCCCTGATGTCGCGTATGGGCCTACTGCTGCCGCCCCCGCTGCCGCCGCCCGTGCCCGTCGCCGTGACCGAGCCATTGGACGTGGAGAGCGTGCGCGCCGCGCTGGCCGCCGAGGGCAAGGAGCTGGGGCTGGCGCGCATCGGCTTCCACGTCGGCCCTGACGACGGCGACACCGATCCCGAGCTGCTCGCATGGATGGCGGCGCTGGACGCGGCTGGCATTCCCTTTGTGCTCAAGAGTGTGGACAACGCCGAGCCGGTCGAGCAGGCAATCGAGATGAAGGTCGCCAGCGGCGTGCCCCACGTCATCATCTACCGGCGCAGTGTTGATGCCGGGGACGTGCCCCGCTACGATCTGCCACCTGACGAGGCCGCCGTGATTCACTGGGAGCGCCACCGCGACAACTTCCCGCTCGAGCTCCGGCCCTATAAGGACCAGCTCTGGCTGGAGACAGTCAACGAGATCGACAAAGAGAGGGCCGCGTGGCTCGGCCTGTTCGCCCAGAAGACGGCCAGGCTTGCCATCCTCGATGGCTTCAACTGGGCTGCGTTTGGCTGGTCGTCAGGAGAGCCGGAGGCCGAGCACTGGCGCGTGCCGGAGATGCGCGACTTCCTGCGTCTCGTCGCCGCCCATCCCGACCGGCTGGCTATCGCCGTCCATGAGTATAGCCTGGACCCCGACGACGTATCCGAAGGCTATCCCTGGCTGGTCGGCCGCTTCCAGCATCTGTTCGAAGTCGCCGACAGCTATCGCATCCGCCGCCCGACAGTCCTGATCACCGAATGGGGCTGGACCCACGAAGATCTGCCGGGCCCCGAGACGGCGATGGAGCAGATCGCCTGGGCGAGCTGGCTCTATGCCGCCTACCCGCAGGTGAAAGGCGCCGCCATCTGGTATCTTGGCCCCAACTTCGGCGGTATCAGAGAGAAGACCAGGCTGCTCATTGAGCCGGTGCGGGAGTACACGCTACACCACTACTTCGAGGTCGAGCCGGGCTGGGGGCAGATTGACGTGACCCTCTTCTGGCCCTGAGCGCCCGCTGCCCGGAGCGCACCCTACTTGGGCTTGAAGTCGAGCGACGCCGAATTGATACAGTAGCGCAGGCCGGTCGGCCGGGGGCCATCGGTGAAGACGTGGCCCAGGTGGGCGCCGCAGGACTGGCAGACGACCTCGACGCGCCGCATCCCATAGCTGAGATCCTCGTGCTCCTCGATATTGTCCTCTTTTAACGGCGCGTAGAAGCTGGGCCAGCCGCAGTGGGCGTCGAATTTGGTCTCTGAGCTGAACAGCGGCTCGCCGCAGGCCACGCAGGTGTAAATCCCTTCATCGGTGTGGTCCCAGTACTGCCCGGTGAATGGCCGCTCGGTCCCTTTCTGCCGGACCACGCGATACTGCTCGGGCGTCAGCTTCTCGCGCCATTCCTGCTCGCTTTTCTCCACTTTGCGTTTCGCCATAGGACTCTCCTTTTCCCGCTATCGTCGGCGGTGAGATCACACATTATGAAAAAACGACGAAGTTGAGTATAACACGGCGGTGTAAGATTCGCGTTTCTGGGAGGAGGCATGCAACGTTTTGATTACCGCCGCACGCTGATTGTCGGTTTTGGCTTTCTGGGCATCAGCATCATCTGGCCGATCTTCAACCAGTTCATTCCGATTTTCCTGCAGGCCGGCAACCCTGAGTATGAGCGGCAGCTCCTGGAGGCCGGACGCGAAATACCGGATGTCACCGGATTTGCGCTGGCGCCAAGCCTCGCGCTGTTCATCATGACCTGGGACAACCTGATCAACGTCTTCCTGCAGCCCTGGGTCGGCGCGCGCAGCGACCGAACGTGGAACCGCTTCGGCCGGCGCAAGCCCTGGATTCTGCTTGGGGCGCCGATTGCCGCGCTCGGCTTCATCTTCATTCCCCTGGCGCCGACGGTGATGGCGATGGCCGCCTTCATCCTCATCACCAACGTCGGCATGGCGCTATTCCGCTCGCCCACTGTCGCCTGGCTGGGCGACCTCTTCCCCGCCGCGGATCGCAGCAAAGCGAACGGCATCATCAATCTGATGGGCGGCGTGGGTGGCATCATCGCCTTTCTTGGCGGGGGCCTGCTCTTCAACCAGTTCGGCCGGCCCGCGCCCTTCATCGGCGGCGCCATCTTGATGCTAGTCGCCGTCGGCGTGGCCGTTCTCCTCGTGCGCGAGCCGCGCTACCGGACGGAGAGCGCTGCGGGCGACGCCGCCCTGCCGGAGACCGGCGTGCGTGACAGCCTTCGCGTCGTCTGGCGCAACCCGGAGCGCAGCGGCCTCTACGTCTTGCTCGCGATCCTGCTCTGGTTCATCGGCTTCAATGCCCTGGAGGCGGGCCTCTCCAGCTTTGCCGTCTTCACTCTCGGCATTGAGCCGGGCACCGCCTCGATCTACGCCGCCAGTATCAGCGTCAGCGTGATGCTCTTTGCCCTGCCGGCCGGTCTGCTCGGCACGCGCTTCGGCCGGCGGACCATCATCCGGGCCGGGCTTACCGGCCTCGTGCTCTTCCTGATCGCGGGTTACTTCATCATCCAGGGCGCCGCGACCTTTGTCGTCCTGCTCGTCATCTTTGGCTTCTTCTGGGCCCTGATCAACGTCAACAGCCTGCCCCTCGTCTACGACTTCGGCGACGAGCGGCACATCGGCGTCTACACCGGTCTCTACTACTTCGCTTCGCAGTCGGCCGCCGTCATCGGGCCGACGCTTGGCGGCATCGTCGTGGACGTGCTTGGCGACCAGTATCGCTGGCTCTTCTTCTTCGGCGCGCTCTTCATGGCCCTGGCCTGGCTGGCGATGCAGCCGGTTCGCCAGGTCACGCCGGAAGTTGTGGAGGAGCCGGCGTGAGCGCGCTGGTCCTGAGCGAGCAGCGCGAGGGCCTGCTGTGGATCACGCTCAACCGGCCGGAAAAGCGCAACGCGATCAACTTCGACCTCTGGGCGCAACTGGACGCAGCGGTGCGCCAGGCAGCCGTGACTGAGGGCGTGCGCGCCGTCCTCCTGCAGGGCGCGGGGCCCAGCTTTTCCTCGGGCATCGATGTGACCAATTTCATGCTTCTGGCGCAGAAGTACGGCGAGGGCTGGCGACAGCGCATGCGCACGATCACGGCCGATTTCCAGGCGGTGCTCAACCGGCTGGAGCGGCTGGAGCTGCCCACAATTGCCCTGCTGCACGGCCACTGTCTTGGCCTGGCACTGGAGCTGGCCCTGGCCTGCGATATCCGGCTCGCCGCCGAGGGCACGCGGCTCGGCCTGCCGGAAACACGGCTGGGCATGATCCCCGACGTCGGCGGCACGACCCGCCTCACGCGCCTCGTCGGGCCGGCGCGGGCCAAAGAGCTGATCTTCACCGGCCGGGAGATCGACGCGGCGCAGGCGGCCGGATGGGGGCTGGTCAATCACGTCGTTCCGGCCGGGGCGCTCGTGGAGCGGGGCGAGGCGCTGGGCGCCGAGATTGCCGCCGCAGCGCCTCTCGCCGTTGGCATGGCGAAACGGGTGATCGACGGGCTCAGCGACCTCGACCGCGGCCTGCAGCTCGAAGGCTGGGCGCAGAGCCAGCTCTTCCAGAGCGAAGACTTTATGGAGGCGATCCGCGCCTTCATGGAGCGGCGCGCGCCAGAGTTTAAGGGTCGCTAGACGCGCGGCGCCGGCTCTACCCGCTCCACGTCGCGGCGCAGGCCACGCAGCCGGAAGGCGAGGATGATCAGCATCACGCCGAAGATGATCGCGTAGCTGGCGATCACCCAGAGCATGCCCAGTGCGCCGGCTCCGGGGAAGAAGAACAGAAGAATGCCGAAGACAAGGGAGAGGATACCGCTCAGGACCATCAGCCATTCGCCCGTGATCACCCGGCGCAGCTGAATGGCGGCGACGATCTCCAGCACGCCCGTCACAATCGCCCAGGCTGCAATTAAGTAAAGCAGGATAAGCGCCGTGACCTCCGGCCAGAAGAAGGTGATCAGGCCGATGATAATACTGGCAATACCTTCCAGCAGGACGGCCCACCAGCGTTCGCGCTCCCCATAGGCGGCAATGCCGGCAATAACGGAAAAGACACCGTCCACCAGGGCATAGGCGCTGAACAGAATGATCAGGGCTGCTATCGTGGCGCCGGGCCAGACAAAGGCCAGGATGCCGAAGATGATGGCGAACAGGCCGCGCAGGGCGAACAGCCACCAGTTGCGTGCCAGCATAGTGATCATCAGTTTTTCCTCCTCGAACGCCCGGAAAGACGCGCTTGCCAGGACATCGTTGTTGGTTAACGTCTGTTCAGCCATCTTAACATAGCGTCGCCGTCGTCTCAATTAGGGGATCTACTACTCTTTACGTCCCGCGTGGGCCGGCGGAGTGCGGCCCACTTCCTTGTGCCATACGCCGTAGCCGCGGATTCCATCCGCGCTTCCCCGGCCCGCCTCGCCGTCCCCCCACATTTCACTTCCCCTTTACCTCCCGCCGCCCCCTTCCGCTGTATACTGATAGCGAACATCCGTTCTATATTCCGGAGGGTCGCCCATGCCGCCTAAACCGCAACCACGCCTTCTGTCTTTGCTTCCCAGGCCGGCCCTCTCGCCTGGCCTCCCCCCGCGCGCCTCAAGACGGCTCCCACGCGTCCCTGCCGCC
>JAAYYY010000184.1 GCA_012515125.1 Chloroflexota bacterium | reverse complement strand
CTGGCAGGGACAGCGGGCGATCATTCAGGCAGTAACGGCGCTCCTGAGCATTGTACTGACGCTGGCGGTGATCGGCCGCTACGGTATTCACGGCGTCGCCCACGTCTACGTTTTCACAGAGTTTCTGGTGATGTCTGGATATATGGTTCTGCTGTTGCGCTGGCAGCACAAACATCTGGGAAAGTCGGCTCCCGCTTCCATCTCATGAAGATTCTGGTCGTTAACCTGCATTCCTCCGCTAACGCCGGCGATGATGTGCTGACCCAGGAGACGGTACGGCAGCTTTACGCAGCCTTTGCCGGCGCGTCGGTGACGCTCGCCATGAACGATCCGGATAGTTATCAGGGGCCGGCTGCCACAGTGGGTTCTTTCATGGCCTGGGTCAAGCGAGAGCGACGCTGGCGCTGGTGGGCCCTTCCCGGACTCTTGCTTCTGAGTCTCGCCGCTGCACTGGCTTATCGGCTTGCCGGGCTGCGCGCCCTGCGTCTTGTGCCCAGGCGCTACCGGGCGCTGCTTCGCGCTTACTTTGAGGCGGACATCATCGTGAGCAGCGCTGGCAATTTCCTCTACAGCAGTGGTTATGTGGGATTGGCTTTCCTCGTATCCATTTACACGATGGCCTACGCACGGCTTGCCGGCAAGCCTCTCTATAACATGCCACAGAGCATCGGCCCTCTGCGCCGCCGCTGGGAAAAGCGCCTCATGCGCTGGATCGTCGTCCGCATGCCGCTGTTCCTCGTCCGCGAGGCTATTTCGCAGCAGCAGCTCGAGGAAATCGGCGCCTGGCACGCCGGCTGCCGTCTCGTGCCAGACCTGGCATTTGCCCTACAGCCGGCATCCCGTGCCACAGGCGAGCAGTTACTGCGCCGTAATGGTACTGTTCCGGGAACAGGGCCGCTTCTGGGCGTCACCCTGATCAACTGGGGCGCACAGAAACTCCAATTCCGGGGCCAGCAGCTTTACGAAGCTTCAGTCGCCGAGGCAATCCGCGCCTTTGTCGCTGAGCAGGGCGGGCGCTGTGTTCTCTTCGCCCAGGTCCGGGGCCCTTCGGCTGTCGAGGATGACCTGGTGCCCGCGAGGCGCGTTCGCGACATGCTCTGTGATCTAGGCGACGCAGTGGTTCTTGTCGAGGATAAAGTATCGCCGGCCGAGCTGAAAGCAGCTTATGGATGCATGGACCTGTTTATGGGAACCCGTCTACACTCGAATATCTTTGCCCTCTCCGAACTGGTGCCGGCACTCACAATCCAGTATCAGCCGAAGACGGCGGGTGTGCTGCGTATGCTCGGGCTGGAACAGTGGGTCATTCTGATCGAGGATGTCAGTGAGGAACGGTTGCGGGCGTCGCTATCGCGCCTGTGGACAGAACGGGAGACAGTTCGCGCCTACCTGCAACAGCGGCTCCCGCCAATTACCGAAGAAGCCGGCCAGATTGGCACGCTCATCGCCGACCACTACAAGATAAGGCTATGAAACCGGTCCGTGTTCTGGAGATCATTAGCGGTTTTGCCGTCGAAGGGCCGTTGGGTGGCATCGAGCGCTTTGGTATTGAGCTGGCCCAGCGGCTGGATCGCACGCAGGTCGAACCGATAGTCTACGGCCTCTGGTCCTACGAGGCTCCCTATGAGGAGAGATGGCTCCGGCAATTGCGCGAAAGCGGGATCGAAGCATTTATGCCCGCCGTGTGGAGCGAGGAAGCGCCCTATCGGGCCTTCGTCAGGACGGTGAGAGAAGCCCGGCGCCACCTCAGGGGGCAGCGCGTGGACATCATCCACAGCCACTGCCAGTTTGGCGACGTTGCGGCTTTGCTTTTGCGCCGCCAGCTAGGGGCCACCGCGCTTGTGCGAACCGTCCACAACGAGCGCGAGTGGGGAAGGCGACCGGGCCGGCGTCTCCTGCTAACCAACCTGCTCTTTCCTATTGTGTT
>JAAYYY010000183.1 GCA_012515125.1 Chloroflexota bacterium | reverse complement strand
GCTGCCCAACCTTACGACCCGGCCGAGCCGCTGCAGGCGGCGCTGCAATCGTTCCCCCTGCTCGTCAGGCCGGGCGGCGAGCTGGGCTTCCCCGACGAGGACGGGCAGCAGGCGCGCCGCACCATCGTCGCGCAGGATAGAGCGGGGCGCATTCACTTCCTCATAGCCAATCGTGGAGCCTTCACGCTGCACGGGCTGAGCAGCTATCTCGTCGCTTCCGATCTGGAGCTGGACGTGGCCCTGAACCTCGACGGCGGCCCGTCCAGCGGGCTGCTGCTGGCGGGCGAGGGCGACGAGCCGCGCATCTACCTGCCGGCCTTTGCGCTGCTGCCCGTGGTGATTGCCGTCTACCCCCGTTAGCCTGCAAGTGAGCGCCTCCTGAGCAGGCGGCTGCAGTACAGAAAATACGCCGCCTTCTTTTGACTTTTCCAGAGTGATTCCATATAATATTCGGTCGTTGTATTGGTCGCCCGACACTACCAATACACCAACGTCGCTGCCGGCATCACCGCATGCCGGTTCTTTTTGGAGGTTTACTGTGTACGCAATTGTAGAAAGTGGCGGTCGGCAGTACCGCGCCGAAGTTGGGCACCTTTTCAGCGTTGAAAAGCTGCCCGGCAAAGTCGGTGAGCAAATCGTTCTGGACAATGTGCTGCTTCTGGCAGATGGCGAAAACATCCAGGTGGGCCAGCCCACCGTTTCCGGCGCCTCTGTGGTAGCGACCGTGGTCGAGCAGTACAAGGGCGACAAGATTTTTGTCTGGAAGTATCGCCCACGCAAGCGGTATCGCCGTCGTCAGGGACACCGGCAGCAGTATACACGGCTGCGGACCGATGAGATTAAGTTCAACGGACAGGAAGAGCAGGAGTAAATATCATGGCTCATAAAAAAGGTGCTGGTTCAACCCGCAACGGCCGTGACAGCAATTCGAAGCGTCTGGGCATCAAGCGCTACGGTGGCGAGCACGTCATCCCCGGCAATATCATCGTGCGCCAGCGCGGCACGAAGTACCGCCCCGGCAACAATGTTGGCGTCGGCAGGGATTACACCATTTTCTCGCTGGTCGAGGGCCAGGTGAAATTCGAGGACCGCTACGGGCGGAAGTACGTCAGCGTTTACCCGGCGGAAGGCTAACATGAAAGAAGATCTTCATCCTGAATGGTATCCTGAGGCCGAGGTCGTCGTGAACGGCGAGGTCGTCATGCGCGTCGGCGCTACGAAGCCGCGGCTCAACGTCGAAATCTGGTCGGGCACCCATCCCTTCTACACCGGGCAGCAGCGCCTTCTGGATACAGAAGGCCAGGTGGAGCGCTTCCTGCGCCGTCTCCAGCGTCGCGAGGAGATGGTCACCGAGGACGCCACCGAGGAAGAGCAGCGCTCGCCGCTGGCACTCTCCATCGACGAGATTGGCCTGCCCACGCGGGCAGCGACTGCCCTGCGCAACGAGGGACTGACCACGGTTGGTGATATCTTCGAGCGCTACCAGCAGGGTGAAGATGCCTTGCTGGCGATTACGGGCGTCGGCCAGCGTGCGCTGATCGACATTAAGAAGTTCCTCCGCGCCGAGGGGCTGATCGAGTAATCACTGGCAGATTCTCCAACTTTGGTTAGAGTAGGGGCAGGCACAGGAAATCCTTGAGCCTGCCCTTTTATTTTGCTTATTGACTGACTCCGGCACCGGCACGCCAGGCTGGTGCCGCCTTGTTGTGGAGGGAGATGAGGATGGGAAAGGATCGTCGCGGACAGATCGAGCTGATATGCGGCAGTATGTTCAGCGGCAAGACTGAGGAGCTGATCCGCCGCCTGCGCCGTGCCGTCATTGCCAAGCAGCAGGTTGAGGTCTTTAAGCCACGCGTCGACGATCGTTATCATGGGACGCGGGTCACCAGCCACAACGGCCTGGACTTCGAGGCCCACGCCGTCGATAACGCCGCGCAAATCGCTACCCTGTTGTCGCCGGAAACGACGGTAGTCGCCATCGACGAAGTTCAGTTTTTTGACGACGGCATTGTCGAGCTGTGTGAGATGCTGGCCGATAGCGGCCGGCGAGTGATCTGCGCCGGATTGGACACGGATTTCCGGGGCGTGCCCTTTGGCCCGATGCCCATTCTGCTGGCGCGGGCCGAGCACGTAGACAAGCTGCACGCCATCTGTGTCTGCTGCGGGGAGGAGGCCAGCCGCACCCAGCGGCTGATCGACGGCGTGCCCGCCGCCTACGACGATCCTGTCGTCCTCGTCGGCGCCGACGAGGTCTACGAGGCGCGCTGCCGCCAGTGCCACGAAGTCGGCGCGCCACGGCAGGCAAGTGAGGGCTAGATGACCGAAAACGAAAACGTGCTCCTGCAGGACGTTAAAGAGGTCCTGATCGACGAAGAACAGCTGAAGACGCGCATCCGCGAGCTGGCAGCCGATATTTCCAGAGAGTACAGGGGCACAGAAGACCTCCTGCTGCTGTGCGTGCTCAAAGGGGCTTACATGTTCCTGGCCGACCTCAGCCGTCTGGTGACCGTGCCGCACGAGGTTGACTTTATGGCGGTCTCCAGCTACGGGCACGGAACGACCAGCAGCGGCGCGGTGCGCATCGTCCTCGACCTTAAGGAAGATATCGCCGGCAAACACGTGCTGATTGTTGAAGATATCATCGACAGTGGCCGGACGCTCAACTATATGCGGCGCAACCTGCTCTCCCGCTCTCCCGCTTCCCTGCGCGTCTGCACCCTGCTGAACAAGCCGGAGCGGCGCGAGATCGACGTGCCCATCGACTATCTCGGCTTCGACATCCCCGACGAGTTTGTCGTCGGATACGGCCTCGATTTTGCGCAGCGCTACCGGAACCTGCCGTTCATCGCCGTGCTCAAGCCGGAAGTCTTCGCCCATCTCTTTGAGACAGACGAGCCGGCCGAAGAAGAGCTGGCTGAGTCGTAACCCTCCCGTTTGAATTGAGCCCGGAGCAGGCATTGTCTGCAACGTCCGAATCACTGACCCTCTCGCCGCTGCTTGATAGGCTGCGGCCACTATTGGCCGCTCAGAAGACGCCTGTCTATCTGGTAGGCGGCGCCGTGCGCGACGCGCTTCTGGGTCGGTCCAGCGACGACCTCGACTTTGTCGTGCCGGAGCGGGCCATCGGGCTGGCCTTTCGGGTCGGCGATGCCCTTTCGCTGCCGGCCTACGCGCTGGACCGCGATCGGGACACCGGGCGCGTGGTCGTGCCGGAGCATCTGAGCGGCGGGCGGAAGACGACGCTGGACTTCGCCCGCTACCGCGCCGCCAATCTGGAAGGGGATCTGCGCGCGCGCGACTTCACGATCAACGCCATGGCCCTGCCCGTAGCGGGCACCCGCGCCGCCGATATACTGGATCCGTTGGGCGGGCGCGCCGACCTGGAAGCAGGTCTCGTCCGGCAGACGTACGCCCGCGCCCTGCACGACGACCCTGTACGCACGCTGCGCGCCATCCGCATGGCGATTGTCTTGGGCTTCCAGCTCGTGCCGGAGACTGTAGAGGCGATCCGCGCAGCAGCGCCGCGTATTCAGGAGGTGTCCCCGGAACGGGTGCGCGACGAGCTGCTCAAGCTGCTGGACGGCCGGGAGCCGGACCGCGCGCTGCAGATGATGCACGATCTGGCCCTGCTCCCCGCCGTCCTGCCGGAAATTGCCGCCCTGGAGAAGGTGGAGCAGTCAGCGCCGCATCACGAGGATGTGCTGGCGCACACCATCTCGACCGTGCGCCGGCTCGTCGCCCTCGAAGACGCGCTCTTCAGAGCCAGCGAAACCAGTCCGCCGCTGGATGCCGCCCGGCAGCGGCTGGCTCCCTACGCCGGCAGGCTGCGGGCCCACTTTGCCCGGCGCGTTGACGGCGAGCTAACCGGGCAACTGCTGCTGCGGTTGGGCGCCCTCTTCCACGATAGCGGCAAAGCGGAGACACAGCGCCGCGACGACGAGGGCCGCATCCGCTTCTTCGGGCATGGCGAAGTGGGGGCGCGGCTGGCGACGGGACGGTTGCGCGCTCTCCGGCTGAGTAAAGAAGCGGTCCAGCATGTGCAGACGGTCGTCGCCACGCACATGCGCCCCCTGCTTCTCTCCCGGGAAGATACGGTTAGCCGGCGGGCGATCTTCCGCTTCTTCCGCGCAGCGGGCAGCGCCGGCCTTGACGTCGGCCTGCTCAGCCTGGCCGATCACCTGGCAACCTACGGCGGGGCGGGGGATGAAGGTAGCTGGGAGCACATGCTCGACGTGGTCGCCGGCCTCTACCGCCATTACTTCGAGAGCTACGAGGAGACGATTGCGCCCCGGCCCCTCGTGGATGGCAACGAGCTAATGACGGTCCTGGGCATAGAGCCTGGGCCCGAAGTGGGCCGCCTGCTTGACCTGCTGGAAGAGGCCCAGGCGGCCGGCGAAATCGCTACGGCGGAGGAGGCGCTGGCTCTGGCGCGCCGCGCCCATCACAAATAGGCCGCTGCGGGCTAAGCCCCTTCGATCCTGGGGCGCCGCAGGTGGTCCATGAACTCGTTGCGTGTCTTTGAATTATCCTTGAAATTCCCAAGCATGGCGCTGGTGACCATGCGCGCGTTTTCTTTGCGCACGCCGCGCATCATCGAGCACATGTGCGCCCCTTCCACGACCACGCCCACACCCTGCGGGTCCAGCACCTGACTGAGTAGCTCGGCAATCTGTTGCGTCATCCGCTCCTGAACCTGCAGGCGGCGCGCGAACATCTCCACGATGCGCGGGATCTTGGAGAGGCCGATGACCTTATCTCGCGGTACGTAGGCGACGTGCGCCTTGCCGAAGAACGGCAGCATGTGGTGCTCGCACATACTGTAGAACTCGATGTCCCTGACGACAATCATCTCGTCGTATTTCACGTCGAAGAGCGCTTCGTTGACCAGGGCGACGGGATCGACCCAGTAGCCGCCGAGAATCTCGTCGTACATACGCGCGATCCGTTCGGGCGTCCGCTCGAGGCCCTCACGATCCGGGTCCTCGCCCACGTTCCGCAAAATCTGCCGCACGGCCTCTTCCACCGCCAGCTTTCTCTGACGCTCTTCCTCTCCGGTCATCGAGCGCACAAACTCGGGGTCTATATTGTCGTCTTTGTCCAGGAACATCGGCTGGTCTCCATTTCCTCCGGGCTGATCGCCCCTCAGAATACTGTCTGGCAGTGCGGGCAGGCTATTTCTTCAGCGCCGACCTCCTGCCCGCATTCAGGGCAGGCCAGCTCAAACTCGGCGTCGCAGTGTGGGCAGCGCACGTCGTCTTCGGCCACGGCTCCCTGGCAGCGCGGGCAGAGGAGTTGTCCGCAGCTGGCGCAGGCGTCTTCATCCCCGGCGAGTGGCTGGCCGCATTGTGGGCAGCTCCTATTCACCTGCAGGGCGCCGCGCGCTGCATCCGGTTCCAGCCCGCAGCGCGGGCAGTATCTTTCCGTAGCAGACAGGGCAAGCTGGCAGATAGGGCAAACGCGCGCTGCACACTGGGGACAGTCCCCGGCGCGCGGATCGAAGGGCCGGCTGCAGCCGGGGCAGCTCATCAGGCGTACATTCTGGCCCTGCACGGCAATGATGTGCGCCACACTCACCGGCGGGCGGACGGCAACCTCAGGCATCTGCCCACAGCCCAGGCAGGGGGCGAAATCCTCCGCCAGGGCCATGCCACAGGCGGTGCAGTGGCGAGGGAACAACGCCTGGCAGCTCGGGCAGACCTCGGTCCCGGCGGTCAGCTCGAAGCCACAGAGGGGGCAGTCGAAATAGAGCGCCAGATGGCAGTGGAGGCAGCGATCATCTTCCTCGGCGATGGCCTCCCCGCAGCGCGGGCATAGCTCCTGACCACACTCGCGGCAGAAGCCTTCCGTCAGGTGGATCGGCTCGCCGCAGGTGGGGCAGGGGCGCATCTCCTCGCCGGCCTCCGCCGGCGCAGCCTGCACGATGGCCTCGCCGAAGGCCAGCCCGCAGCCGGGACAGAGATCGGCGTCCGGCGGCAGCACCGCCTCGCAGCGCGGGCAGAGCAGGTCGAACTCTGCACCGCAACCGGGGCAAACAGCCTCAAGGGGATCAAGCGCGGTCTGACACTCCGGGCAAAACTCCTGCCCACAGGTCGGGCAGACCACCGCACCCTCCGGCAGCGGGCTATCACAGGCCGGACAGCTTAAGGTCGTCCGCGACATGGTCAGGCCTGAACGGGCGTCAGCCCCGCGGCCTTCTGGTCGAAAGCGTCCCGGAGGGCGTTGTAGGTTGCCTCCGGCAGCGGCTCGCCCGGCCCCTGCTGCTTCAGATAGCCGCGCAGCTTGGTGTAGTGCATGGCCGGAATCGACGATTTCTCCACGTCGAGTTCGGCAATGTTCTTACTGGTGAAGACGATGATCGCCCCAATAGGGACTTCCTCTACGTCTGGCGCGTGCCGGTCGATATAGCCCGCCAGCCCCTTCACGTAGCGCTCGGCCTCCTTCGTCGGGTTGCCCAGCGACTCCTGGCTGAAGAACTTGCGGAAGATGCCGACCCCGCGCTGCTGCCAGCGGTCTCCGTCGGCGCTGATACGGCCCGTCTGGTATTTGCTGACAAAGACAATCGGGCCGGCCGGCGTGAGCAGGACGTGCGGCGCGGGCAGCAGATAGTGATACATCCGGCCCTGCCGGGCCACCTTGCGCAGCGCCTCGTCCAGTACCTCGTCGGGGCGTGGCTTGCGCAGATAGCGGTGCGCCAGATAGAGGCCAATCTGCGATAACAACCAGCCAATGGGCAGCGCGGCGACCTGCAGCCCGAGATACTGCTCAGGATTAACAAAGCCGAGGATCAGGGCGGCTACCAGGAGTAGAAAACCAAAAGCGCTGACATACTGGCTGGCCTTCTTCAGGCGTTCGATGCGGGCTTCGTCGCGAAAAACGATCATCCGGCCGGCTCTCCATCGGTTGGGCTGTGGCCGTTATCGACCCGCCCGAGCACCAGGCAGGCGTTTTGCCCGCCCAGGCCAAAGCTGTTGCTCATCGCCGTCCGGATGGGGACCCGCCGGGCCACGTTGGGCACGTAGTCCAGGTCGCACTCAGGATCGGGCGTCTCGTAATTGATCGTCGGCGGCAGCAGCCCTTCATACAGGGCGTAGATACAGAAGATCGCCTCCAGCGCGCCGGTGCCTCCCATCGCATGGCCCATCACCGATTTGGTGCTGCTGACGGCAATCTCGTAGGCATATTCGCCCAGGAGCCGCTTGATAGCCAGGGTCTCTACCTGGTCGTTAATCGGGGTGGAGGAGCCGTGGGCATTGACATAATCAAGCTGCTCGCCTTCGAGTCCCGCGTCGCCCAGCGCCCAGCGCATGGCCCGCAGCGCCCCATCGCCGTCGGGGTCGGGCGCCGCTACGTGGAAGGCGTCGCTGCTGCTGGCGTGGCCGAGCACCTCGGCATAAATCGTCGCACCGCGCGCTACTGCCTGGTCCATGCGTTCCAGTACGACCACGCCCACGCCCTCGCTGAGGATGAACCCTTCGCGGTGCAGGTCGAAGGGGCGCGAGGCGCGTTCGGGACAGTCGTTGAAGCTCGTCGCCAGGGCACGCATAGCCGAAAAGCCAGCCAGGGCGCCCGGGTGGATCAGCCCTTCGACCCCACCGGCGATAATGACGTCGGCGGCTCCTCGACGAATGAACTCGGTCGCTTCGCCAAGCGACTGGGTGCCGGTGGCGCAGGCTGCGACGACGGTGCTGATCGGGCCCAGGGTGCCGGCGAGCAGGCTGACGTGGTGGCTGGGCATATTGGGCAGCGAGGCGCTGAGGGCGAACGGATTGACCTTGCCGATACCACGCTCCCT
>JAAYYY010000182.1 GCA_012515125.1 Chloroflexota bacterium | reverse complement strand
GCCGGCGCCATGCGGAGATGCACGAGCACTGCCGCATTTGCGCCGAGGCCTGTCGCCACTGCGAGCAGTTCTGTAACGAGCTGCTGCAATCTATCCCCGCCCACGCTGCCGCCTGATACTCGCCGTTACCTGCATCACCGCCCCCAATTAACACCCCCATCGGCCCATCGCCAACGTAGACGATGGGTTCCTTTTGTATCGTAAGGAGGAAGCCAAATGAGACTCACCGTATCCGCCCTGGGCGTTCTACTCTCGTTGTTGTTGATGGCTGCTCTGGACATCGGCACTGCCGGCAAGATGCCCGGTGCAGCAGGGGAAGCAGCAGCGCAAGCACAGTGCACGCGCTTTGCCGTCATCGGAGATTATGGGGACGCAGGGCAGCCAGAGGCGGACGTTGCCGCCCTCGTCAAGAGCTGGAATCCGGAGTTCATCATCACCACCGGCGACAACAACTATCCCAGCGGCGCGGCGGAGACAATTGACGAGAACATCGGCCAGTACTACCACGAGTTCATCTCCCCCTACCTGGGCACCTATGGCGAAGGGGCCGATACCAACCGCTTCTTCCCTTCTCTTGGTAACCACGACTGGCAGGCCACGGACGCACAGCCGTACATCGACTACTTCACGCTCCCCCACAACGAGCGCTACTACGACTTTGTCTGGGGGCCGGTCCACTTCTTCGCCGTCGATAGCGACCGCCGGGAGCCCGATGACCGCACGGCCGACTCCGTTCAGGCGGAGTGGATCAGGGAGCGGATGCTTGCCTCGACTGCGCCCTGGCAGATCGTCTACATGCACCATCCGCCGTACACGTCTAGCCGGCGCGGCTCCGTCGAAACGATGCAGTGGCCCTACAAAGCGTGGGGCGCCGACGCAGTGCTTGCCGGCCACGATCACTTATACGAGCGCCTGCTCGTCGGTAACCTCCTCTACCTGGTCAACGGCGCCGGTGGCCGGGCTCTCGACAGATTCGCCGATACGCCGCTCCGCGGTAGCCGGGTCCGCTTCAACGACGACCACGGCGCTTTGGACGTGCTGGCCTGCCCGGAGGAGATTACGTTCGAGTTCGTAACGCGCGAAGGCATCGTCATCGATAGCTACACGCTGTCGGGCGAGCCGGTCAACCTCACCCTGCGTCAATACCTGCCCCTGGTGCCGTAGCCTAAAACAGCGGTTCCATCATGACGTATTCCACCCAGCCTGCCGAACGGGCTCCCCGGCCATATACCGTCTCGAAGTAGAGCGAGCGGATAGCGGCGCTGACCGGCCCCGCCTGCCCGTCGCCGACCGGCCGGAAGTCAATCGCGCGCACGGGAACGACCGCTGCAGCCGTACCGCACAGAAATAGCTCGTCGGCTACATACAGCTCGTCGCGAGAAAGGCGTTCCTCCACGACCTCGTATCCCAGATCGCCCGCGAGGACGATGGCCGTGTCTCGGCTGATCCCCTGGGGCACGCCGGGCCGTGGCGCCGTATAGACCGCGCCGTCGCGCACCGCAAAGAGGGTTCCGCCCGTACAGGCCGCCACGTAGCCCCCGGCGTCCAGAAGGACCGCCTCGTCGCAGCCCGCCCGCCGGGCGTCTGACCTGGCCCGGACGGCGCTGTTCTGCTGTCCGTTGAGACCCGCGATCGGCCCGGCGCCGGCCTGCGTCGGCGTGAAGGAAGAGACCATCAGGCGCGCCGCCTGCCCGCGCGCGTCGCCCGGCCGGAGGCGCCATTCCTGGGCGATGATTGCCAGCCGCGGCTCGTAGCCATCCACCGCAGGCCCGTCGTCAAAGGTGAGCATGAGCCGGACGTCACAGGACTGGAAAGAGTTGGCCTGCACCGTCGCCGCCACGGCGCGCCGCAGGTCGGCCTCCGTCCAACGAAAGTCGGCCACGCCGAGCAGCTTCACCCCCTGAAGGAAGCGCTTCAGATGGGCCTCCAGGCGAAAGAGGCCCGGCCCGCGCTCCGTAGCGTAGCAGCGGATCTCTTCGAGCAGGCCCACGCCATAGTGCAGGGTGGGGCTGAGCAGTTGGGCCGCCGCCTCTTCCAGGGCCAGAAGCTCGCCGTCGATCCAGATGCAGTCCGACTGAAAGAGCGGGCGCGGCGCCGTTCTGTTTACGACCAGCGCCGGCCCGTGCCCATTGCTTCCCGGGCCATGTCCCGTACCGTTCATCTGATTCCTGATATTCATCGTCACTTCTCCTGATTGGCCGGCGCACGCTCGTACAGAGCGGCGACAATCGCCTCCGTCATCTCTGTCGTGGTGGCGACGACCACGGCTTTCGCCTCCCGGCGCGGGCCGCCTCGCCCGGCCGGGGTCGGTTGGGCAGCCAGCAGATCGGCCGTCCACCAGCCGTCCTCCAGCGCCGCGCCCACAGCCTCCTCCACGGCCTCTGCCTCGGCCGTCAATCCCAGCGAGTAGCGCAGGAGCAGGGCCAGCGAGAGGATCGCGCCGACCGGGTTGGCGGCGTCCTTCCCCGCGATGTCGGGCGCGGAGCCGTGGATGGGCTCGTAGAGGCCGCGCGGCCGGCCGTAGCGGTTTTTCCCGCTGCCCAGCGAGGCCGAGGGCAGGTTGCCTAACGAGCCGGTGAGCATCGCGGCCTCGTCGGAGAGGATGTCCCCGAAGAGGTTGCTCGTCAGCAGCACGTCGAAGCCTGCCGGCCGGCGCAGCAGGTGCATCGCCGCCGCATCCACGTACTGGTGCGCCAGGGTCACGTCCGGGTACGCTGTCGCCACCTCATTGACGATCTCTCGCCACAGACGTGAGCTTTCCAGCACGTTAGCCTTATCTACCGACGTGACCTGCCCGCGCCGCGAGCGGGCCAGCTCGAAGGCCAGCGTGGCGATACGCCGGACCTCGTGCTCGCGGTAGACCATCGTATCGACGGCTTCCCACTCGTCGTCTACCCGGCGCCGCTCGCTGGGCCGGCCAAAGTAAATGCCGCCGGTCAGCTCGCGCACGACGACGAGATCGACGTCCGCCAGCAGCTCCGGCCGCAGAGGCGACGCGCGCGCCAGGACAGGATAGACGGTCACAGGCCGCAGGTTGGCGTAGAGGCCCAGCGCCCGGCGCAGCGCCAGCAGCCCCTGCTCCGGGCGCACTGGCCCGCCGTCCCACTGCGGCCCGCCAACTGCGCCGAGCAAGACGGCGTCCGCCTCGCGGCAGGCTGCTTCTGTCTCTGGCGGCAGCGGCTGGCCCGTGGCGTCGATGGCGCTCCCGCCGATGTGACGGCGCTCGACAGCAAAGTCGTGGCCGAACGCTTCGCCGGTAGCCGCCAGCACAGCCATCGCCGCTTCGGTGACTTCCGGCCCGATGCCGTCGCCCGCGAGGAGAACGATTCTGGCTTCCATAGCCCTACCTCATGGCTTCGCGGTCGCGCTCGTAGCGGGCGATGGCGTCTTCGTGCCAGAGCAGATAGCCGAGCTGGTCCATACCTTCCAGCAGGCAGCGCTTGTTGAAGGCGTCGATGGGGAACTGCACGCGCGCGCCATCTGGCAGGGTGAGCGCCTGCGTCGCCAGGTCAATGGTAATCGCCGTCTCCGGCTTTTCTTCCGCCCACTGTGCCAGCGCCACGGCGACTTCCGGCGCGACGACGACCGGCAGCAGCCCGTTCTTCAGCGCGTTGTTGCGGAAGATGTCGGCAAAGCTGATGCCGACGACGGCGCGGAAGCCGTAGTCGAGCAGCGCCCAGGGTGCGTGCTCGCGCGAGGAGCCGCAGCCGAAGTTCTCTCCGACGACCAGGATTCGAGCCCCGGCAAATTCCGGCCGGTTGAGCACGAAGCCGGGGTCCGGCGTCCCGTCCGCGCCATAGCGCCAGCCCGCAAACAGCCCCTCGCCGAGGCCGGCGCGTGTCGTTCCGCGCAGATAGCGCGCCGGGATAATCTGGTCGGTGTCCACGTCGTGGCGCAGCATCGGCGCCATCGTCGCCTGTAAGGTGGTAAACGCTTCCATTATGCTCTCTCTCCGGCGCCGGCCAGCAGCGGGCGCGGATCGGCGACGTGACCCATAACTGCCGAAGCCGCCGCCGTCAGCGGGCTGGCGAGAAAAGTGCGCCCGCCCGGCCCCTGCCGGCCCTCGAAGTTCCGGTTGGTTGTGCTGACGGCGTACTGGCCCGGCGCAAGCTGGTCGCCGTTCATCGCCAGGCACATGGAGCAGCCGGCGTAGCGCCACTCGGCTCCCGCTTCCCTGAAGATGCGGTCCAGCCCCTCGGCCTCGGCCTGCCGCCGCACCGTCTCCGAGCCCGGTACGACGAGCATGCGCACGCCTTCGGCGACCCGGCGCCCGGCGACGATGCTGGCGGCCGCGCGCAGGTCGGAGAGCCGCCCGTTGGTGCAGCTACCCACAAAGACCACGTCCACGGCATGCCCGAGCAGCCCCGCGCCGGGCTGCAGATCCATGTAGCCGAGCGCCTTTTCCAGCGAGGCGCGGGCCGTCTCGTCCGTCACAGTAGAGGGGTCGGGGATGCGTCCGGTGATGGGCAGCCCCATACCGGGGTTGGTGCCGTAGGTGATCATCGGCGCCAACTCGCTCACGTCAATGGTCACCGTGCGGTCATACGCCGCGCCGGGGTCGCTGGGCAGCGCGCGCCAGCGGGCGACGGCCTCGTCCCAGGCCGCCCCCTGTGGCGCGAAGGGCCGCCCTTTCATGTAGGAAAACGTCGTCTCGTCGGGGGCAATCAGGCCGGCCCGCGCGCCCGCCTCTATGGACATATTGCAGAGCGTCATGCGCTCTTCCATGGAGAGGGCGCGCACGGCGGACCCGGCATACTCGAAGACGTGCCCTTTGCCGCCGCCCACGCCGATGCGCGCAATCAGGGCCAGAATCATGTCCTTTGCCGTGACGCCCGGCTGCAGCTCGCCTTCAAAGTTGACGAGAAACGTCTTAGGGCGAGCCTGTAGCAGGCACTGGCTGGCAAGCACGTGGGCCACCTCGCTGGTGCCGATGCCAAAGGCCAGCGCGCCAAAGGCGCCGTGCGTCGAGGTATGGCTGTCGCCGCAGACGATGGTCATGCCCGGCTGGGTCAGCCCCTGCTCCGGGCCAAGCACGTGCACGATGCCCCGCTCGGCGCTCTCCATGTCGTACAGACGGATGCCAAACTCGGCGCAGTTCTCCGCAAGCTGCCGGAGCTGGCGCACGGCGACGGCATCGGCGAGGGTCAGGTCCGGCCGGTCGGTCGGCGTGGCGTGGTCCATCGTCGCCACCGTGCGCTCCGGGCGGCGCACCGGCAGCCCGCGCTCGCGCAGCATCGTGAACGCCTGGGGCGAGGTCACTTCGTGGATCAGGTGCAGATCGACGTAGAGCACCGCCGGCCCGCCCTCCTCCTGCGCCACGACGTGGGCGTCCCAGATTTTGTCGAAAAGGGTGCGTGGTGTGGTCATCTTCAGTCGTCAGTGGTCAGTGGTCGGTAACTGTCAGCTGTTCACTGACCACCGTCCACGGCTCGCTATCGTATCGCCCGCTGGCGACGAGCATCTTGTTCAGCGCGGCGAGGTAAGCGTGGGCGCTGGCGACGATGATGTCCGTGTCGGCCCCATAGCCGCCGAAGGTGCGCGCCTGCTCGCGCCCGCTCTGGGGCGAGGTGCGCGTCTGCAGGTTGCCGTTGTTCGCCTCCAGCCGCACGGAGACCTCGCCGAT
>JAAYYY010000181.1 GCA_012515125.1 Chloroflexota bacterium | reverse complement strand
TCCTGCCTCTGACAACAGACCGGGTTGTACCTGGCCGGATGTCCAGAACGAGCGCCGGGCTGCCCCTATTCACTCTATACGCTGCACGTAGTCCGAAAGTTGCTGCAGCTCCTGGCGGTAGATGCGGCGGGTGAGCGGTGGATTAACCAGACGCTCGATCAGCCCGCGCAGGCCGGGACTCGTCCTGGATGCTGTGGCAATCGTGACGAGCGAGCGCAGGCCGCCGTTCAGGGGCGCCACGGTGAAGGTCGTCTTCACGCCGGCCTCCGGGTCTTCTTCGACGAGGATGCGGCCCGGTTCCGGCTCGCTCACCCGCATGTGGTAGCTCTGCTTCACGCCCATTACCTCCATCTGCACGCGGAGGACGGTGCCGGCCCCCTGCCCGCCCTCTTCCACCGCCAGCTCGCGGAAGTATGGCCGGGGTAGAATGGCCGGGTGGCCTACCCGGTAATCGGAAAGAATGGCGTATACCTTTTCCGGCGGAGCCGGAATTACTGCAGATTGCTCTACAAATATCTGGCCCATCTGGTATCTCCTTTGAGGGCGAGTGCGGGCTGGAAGCCCGCGATCCGGTGTGGGGTCTGGTAGAAAACGGAGGAACCGCATCAGGCGACCGATGCGGTTCCTGGGGTGCTATTGTGCCCGACTGTGCGGCCGGAAGGCTCAGTCGGCCAGTTCCAGGGAGACCTCGCCCACGCCGGACTCGACGCGCAGGTCGATGGTGACCTCGCTCGTGCCATAAGCAGCGTTGGTATAGACGTCGCCGTCCTGGGTGAAGCCGGAGGCGTTGACGCCGCCCAGCCCCTGCTCGACCTCAACGCGCACGCCCACGTCGGCGGGCAGCATGAGCGTCGTGCTGCCGACGCCGCCCTGGATCGAGCCGTTCAGGCTGGCGGTCCGGCCGGCTGCGCCCAGGTTGATCTGCAGCTCGCCGACGCCGGCCTCGATGCTCAGCTCTTCCAGCGTGCCGCCAACGTCCACGGTCACGTCGCCGGCCCCGGCCTCCAGCGACAGGGAACGCAGGTCCAGCCCTGTCAGGCTGAGCCGGTTCTCGCCGGCGCCAAGGGCGACGTGCATCTCCAGCGGCAGCGCGTCGCTGAAGGTCAGATTCCAGCGGTTGACGATATCGCCGACAGGAATGCCCACGGTGCCTTCCACGTTGGGCTGGCGCACAGCCAGAATGCCGACGCCGTCGCTCACTTCGTAGGAAACTTCTGGCTCCCATTCTTCGACGTTGAAGGCAAACTCGGCCCCCATCAGGTTGGCGCTGCCGGCGCCGATGTTCAGCTCGCCGGCGCCCATCTCCACAGTGATGCGCGCCTCGCGGGCGTCCTGCCGCTCGATTGTCTCCGTGACCTCCTGCAGTTGTCCCACGTCAAAGCGGGTGAACTCGCAGGCGGCCAGCGCCAGGCTAAGTAAGAGCAGCGGGAATACTATCCACCTCTTCTTCATTGTGATTCTTCTCCTTCGGTGCGGAACCTCTATCAGTCGCACGAGTCAGAACGCATCGTAACATAGCGGCGCTGGCTCTGATACCGTCAAAAGGCGGAAATGTGCGCGGGTGGTTGAACTGCGCTCCCCGGTTCCCTGTTTTCGTTTACGACGACCGGCCCGACTGCGCGGAGAGGCAGCCACTCATAGCACGATCACGCGCCGTCAGGGCTGTGCAGGCTACCATACAGCAAGAAGCGCAGGGCGTTGGGCAGGCGGTTGGCCCACGCCTCTTCGTT
>JAAYYY010000180.1 GCA_012515125.1 Chloroflexota bacterium | reverse complement strand
GGACGATACGGATCAGCGCGGCGGGGGTATCCTCGGCAAAGGGTACGACATGGTCAGTGCAGCTCATCGCGGCGAGGAGCTGCGCCCGGTCCTCCAGCGTATTGATCGGGCGCGCGGGCCCTTTGAGGCGGCGCACGCTGTCGTCGCTGTTCAGGCCGACAATGAGTATGTCGCCCAGCGCCTTGGCCTGGCTGAGATAGGTAATATGCCCACGGTGGAGGATGTCGAAGCAACCGTTGGTGAAGACGATCCGCTTCTCCTGGCGGCGATAGAAGGCTACCTGCCCGGCGAGGGTGTGCGCGTCTACCACTTTTTCATCGCCGAGGAGGTAGCCGTTTAGCTCGGCGGCCGAGCAGACCGTCGTGCCGTCTTTGGCGACGACGATGGAGGCCGCCGCCGAGGCGATGTCTGCTGCTGCCGGCGTATGGGCGCCCGCCGCCAGCGCCAGGGCGAGCGCGCTGATGAAGGTGTTGCCGGCGCCCGCGGCGCGGGAGTCAGGATGGGGACGAGCATAGGTCCGGTAGGGCGGGCGTCCCTTCTCGAAGACGAGCGCCCCTTCCTGATCCATCGTCACGGCGACAATCTGCGCGCCGGTCCGAGCCAGCATCTGCTCCTCACAGGCGGCGACCTGGGCAACGCGGGCTGCCGATTCCTCTTCGGCGTCGAGCTTCAACAGGCGCACGGCCTCGCCGTAATTGGGCTTCACGGCGGTGACGCCGACGTGCCGGTAAAGCTCGGGTCGTTTGGCGTCGAGGACGAGCAGGCGAGGCCAGCGTGCCTGGAGCTGAGCCAGGCTGTCGATGAGGCGCCGGGTGAGGATGCCATAGCCGTAATCGGAGACGATCACCACGTCGGCGCGGCGGAATCCCTCCTGCAGCTGCCGCATGAGCCTTGTTTCGACGGCGCTGGCGATGGGGACGGTCGTGCCGTGATCAAAACGCACAAGCAGCTGGTTGCCGGCGATGACCCGGTGTTTGGACAACGTCTGCCGCGAGCGGTCGGCGAGCAGCAGGGAGGTGCGGACATCATGGCCGTTCAGGCTGTGCCGCAGGACGCGCCCTGCCTCGTCGTCGCCGATCACCGACAGATAGGTTACCTGGGCGCCGAGCGCCCGGACGTTCACTGCCGTGTTGGCGGCGCCGCCGGCGGCAACGGTTTGATCGACAACGTCCACGATAGGCACGGGCGCCTCCCGGCAGAGCCGGCCGCTGGGACCACGCGAATAGTAGTCCAGCATCGCTTCCCCGATGACCAGCACGTGGAGGCCTGAGAAGGCGTTGATAATCGTCGCCAGGTTGTGTCCGTTCATGCTCTCTCTATTCCCACTCGCCGCAGCGTTGTTGCTCAGGGCCAGCTCGTCTCGGTGAGCGGCGTCACCATCAGCTCCTGAACCACAGCCGGCTCGGGCATCTGGACGGCAAAGACAATCGCTTCGGCCACGCGGCAGGGGTCGATCAGGTTCTGCACCTCCGGCATAGGGATGCCCTGTTCCGCAAAACGGTCGAAGAAGTG
>JAAYYY010000179.1 GCA_012515125.1 Chloroflexota bacterium | reverse complement strand
TCAACGTGATCAGCGCCACCTGGCGCAGGATGGTGCTCTTGCCGGACATGTTCGGCCCGGTGATGATCTGGATGCGCTCGCCGGCCGGCATGCAGATGTCGTTGGGCACAAAGCGCTCGCGGTGCAGCGTCCGCTCCACAACCGGGTGGCGACCCGCTTCGATGTCCAGCGTCGCGCCGTCGCTCAGCTCTGGGCGCACGTAGCCGCTGTTCGCCGCAACTTCGGCCAGCGCGGCGGCGACGTCCAGCCGGGCCAGCGCCGCCGCCGTCTCCAACAGGCGCGGAACGTCTTCCGCCACGCGCCGGCAGACCTCGGTGAAGACCCGCCGCTCGATCTCCAGGATGCGCTCCTCGGCGTTGAGGATGAGCGTCTCGTACTCTTTTAGCTCCGGCGTGATGTAGCGCTCGGCGTTGGTCAGCGTCTGCTTGCGGATATAGTCGGACGGCACGAGGTGGCTGTTGGCTCTGGTCACCTCCAGGTAGTAGCCGAAGACCTTGTTGAAGCCAACCTTAAGGGAGCCGATGCCGGTGCGCTCCCGCTCCTGCGGCTCCAGGTTAGCCACCCATTCGCGGGCATGTTCGGAAGCGGCAACCACGCCATCCAGCTCGGCAGAGAAACCCGGCCGGATGACGCCCATCTTGTTAAAGTTGGTGGGGGCATCGTCCGTAATGGCGCGTTCCAGCAGCCCGGCCACGCCGGGGCAGGCGTCGAGGTCGCGGCCGATGGCCTGCAGGCTCTCCGGCGCGCCTTCCAGGCCGGCGACCAGATCAGCCACTCGCGGCACCGCCTCCAGGACGATGCGGATCTGCTCCAGGTCTCGCGGCGTGGCCCGTCCGCTGAGCGCGCGGTTGGCCAGCCGCTCAAGATCGGGCAGCGATTTGAGCAGGCCGCGCATCTGGGCACGCAAGAGGGCGTCGCTCACGAATGCCTCGACCTGATCCAGACGCGCCTCCAGCGCCGCCACATCGAGCAGCGGGCGGCTGACGCGCTGGCGGAGCAGCCGCGCGCCCATCGCCGTCACCGTCTCGTCGAGCACGTCCAGCAGCGAGGCGCCTTTTTGCCCGGTTAGCGACTCGGTCAGCTCCAGATTGCGCCGGGTTGCGGCGTCCAGCGCCATGTACCGATCGAGGCTGTAGGTAGAGAGCCGCTGGATCTGTTCGACGGCTCCCTGCTGCGTCTCCTGCAGGTAGTAGAGAATGGCCCCGGCCGCGCGGATGGCCGGCGGCTTGCCCTCGCAGCCGAAGCCCTCCAGCGTGCGCACGCCGAAGTGCTGCAGCAGGGTCTGCCGGGCATTGCCTTCTTCGAAGCGCCAGGACGGCAGCCGGCTAACCGGCGTGTCGCCTGTGACGACGATCTCCTCGCCCTCGGGCAGCAGTATCTCGGCCGGGGCCAGGCGGGCCAGCTCCTCCTCCAGGGCCCGCCCCTGCTCGAGCACGGTCACGGCAAACTCGCCAGTCGTGATGTCGGCATAGGCCAGTCCGGCCCGCTGCCCGTCTGCGGCGATAGCGACCAGGTAGTTGTTGCGGCGCGCTTCCAGCATACCCGGCTCGATGACTGTCCCGGCGGTAAAGACACGCACGACCTCGCGGGGCATCAACCCGTTGATCGTCTCGCTGCCGACCTGCTCGCACAGGGCCACCTTGTAGCCCTTGGCGATGAGGCGGGCGATATAACCTTCCGCGGCATGGTGGGGCACGCCGGCCATGGGCACGCGCTGGTTCTTG
>JAAYYY010000178.1 GCA_012515125.1 Chloroflexota bacterium | reverse complement strand
GGGTCCAGATTCAGGCCGAAGTTGCGCATCCAGAAGTACATGTCGGCCAGAAAGACGAAGGGCATGAGCAAGGCGGGGAGCACCAGCAGGGTGACCCACTTCGTGTTGATGAAGATCGCCGCCAGGAGCAGGAGAGAGAGCATGGTGATGGCGGCAATGCTCATCGAGCGCTCGAGCTGCGCGGCTTCTCCCAGGGGACGCATACCAATATAGTGGTTGAGACCATCGATCTCGGCCACATCTCCTGTCATCTGGTTGACATAAACCTGTACTGATAGCCCACCCGGATACTGCGGCGCCATCAGCGTCATCTTCCAGTAGGGAAGGAAGATGGAGATGAGCAGAAGTACAGCGGCGGTCGCCAGCAGCATCGCCGGTAGCCGGTAGCGGATTCGCTCGTCCGGCGGCGCGTCCGCAGGCGCCCGCGGCCCAAAGAATTTCTTTACCACAGACATCGTAGCCATCTTCCTGACTCTTCGGTAGGGAGGCCGGACGGACATCGCTCCGGCCTCCCTGCCGTCAAAGATAAAACTTACAACTAATCGCTTTCGCTAAAGGCCTGGCTGTCGTCGGGCTCGATGAACAGGTAGCCGGTCATCTCCAGGTGCAGGGCCGAGCAGAACTCGGTGCAGTAGTAGGAGAAAACCCCGTCGTGCGTCGCCTCGAACTCGATGGTTTCGGTCTCGCCGGGCTCCAGGCTCAGGTTGATGTTATAGGCCGGGATGGTGAAGCCGTGGGTGGCGTCGTAGGCCCGCTCGATATTGGTAATGTGCCAGGTCACGTGGTCGCCCTTCCTGATCTCCACATGTTCCGGTGTGAAGTGGCTGCGCACCGCCGTCATCCAGATTTCGACGTTGTTGCCATCACGCTCGATCCGTTCTTCTCCAGCCGCCGTAGCGTGGGGCGACACAGACTGCGTGATCGGATCCCAGCCCACCTCCGGGTAGACTTCCCACGGCTCCAGCTTGTCCGCTTTGATGATCTGCGCATAGTGCGGCTCGCCGTCGGGAATGGGCATGTCATACAGCAGCTGCATCGTGGCGCCGGGATTGGCGATGTCGATCAACTGGAAGTTCTGCGGCAGCAGGGGGCCTACGTTGGCAAAACGATCCACGGCCCACTTATTCATGGAGACAAGATAGTTGCCGTCCGGGCTGACCGTATCCCCTTCCGCGGCGACCAGGTGACCGACGTTGTAGTGCACGGGCGTCTTCTGCACGAGCGTCCAGTCGGGGTCGTCGTTGAGGTCCGCATACGGGCCGCCGAGCGACCAGCGCGCCACCGCGCTATCCAGGAAGAGGCTCGTGTAGGCGTAGCCCTTGTCGTCGAACTGCGTGTGCAGCGGACCGAGGCCCAGCTCGACCTGCGTTTCCATGACGCTGTCGAAGTTGAGGACCGGCACGCCGTACTCGTCGGGCTCGTAATCGCCCGCCTCGATAGCCGCCATAATCTTCTCAAAGCTAAAGACCGTCGTGTGCGGGTCGAGCTTGCCGGAGATAACCAGATATTCGCCGCCGGGCGTCACGTCCACGCCGTGCGGGCTCTTCGGCTCCGGCACGAAGTAGAGCAGCTCTTCCTCGAGGGCCGTATCCAGGGAAATGACGGGAAAACCGTTGACTTCGGTCGTATTGCCCGCCGCGGCGACTTCCACAGCCCGGTCCAGGTTGATGACGTGGAGATAGTCCATATCGCGCTGCGAAGCGCCCGACTCGAAGGCCGGCTCGCCCTTTTCGACGCCGCCGGTCGCCATCTCCGTGTTGAAGGAGTTGCAGAAGATCCACCCATCGCTGACCAGCTTGCCGGCGTCGCAGAGGTCCTGCCAGTAGGGAGGCAGCTCCATGGCGAACGATTCCTCCGGCCGGATGCGACCCGCCTCGCGGTCGAATTTCCAGAGCGTGATCATGCCGCGGTAATCGTCTCGATAGTTCTCGATTGAGCTGTAGCTCCAACCCAGAGGCGCCGCATACTGCCCACCTTCGATAACCCACTCGGTGTCGGGCGTGGAAAAGGTTCCGCCATGATCGCTCAGTGAAATCGGGTTCTTGACGATCTGCTTGGTCTCAAAGTCGCGCAGGTCGATGACGGCTACCCGTGCATTGGCCTTATCGTTGATGAAGAGCCAATCGCCATCGTACTCGCCGCCCGTTTCGCTCAGGGCCGGGTGATGGGTATCACCCCAGGTCAGCGGCAGATCCTCGTTGACGTAGCCGCCCGCGAGCACCTCCATCGAACCCTTCGCGCCGTACCCATACCCCTGCCAGGGCTCCGGCGTGAAGACGGCGATCTGTTTCAGGATACGCATCGACGGCACGCCGATCGCATAGACCTGTCCCGCATGCCCGCCAGAGGCAAAAAGAATGTATTCGTCGTGAGTGCCGCTTGGAGTATACGTCTTGAGAGCGGCGGACACGTCGTCGGGGGTCAGGCCCCGCGCTTCGGCAATCGCTGCGAGGTCACTGGAGATGCCGCTTTCCTCCAGCTGCTCGCTCCCCGGCTCCTGCTGGTCGCGGCAGCTGGCAAAGAGACCTACCGCCAGTAGCAAAACCAGCAGGAATGCGACTATCGCCTTCGTTCTACCAAAATTCCGGTTATTTAACGCCATATCTTCCCTTCCTTTTGCGGACCCTACTGAAAAGTGACTGTCCAGAAGCGCGCCGACACGCCCTTAATCTCTGGATACGCCCAGTCTACGGGAGTCAGAAAGCAGCGTCTTTGCGGAAGCGCAAAGAGAGGAGCGAAAGCGGCGAGATTGGGAAGACAATCACAATCGGATCGCTGGCCCAGCCCCGCCCCTTTCACTCTGGCTGCTGCCTGCGATCCCGCGATCTCGGGTACAATACGAGACGAATAGCCATGGTAGAGGTCACTCTGTGAGGAATCGGGGATGAAACATAGCTGGCTTTCGCCCAGTTTCTCGGCGCAACTGATTCTCGCCCTTGTCGTGCTCATCCTGCTGACGACGTTTAGCGCCGGCATCCCTGCCTATCTGTTGACCCGTTCGGCGCTGGAGCAGCAGGCTTGGTCGCAGGTTGAGGGCGGGCGGCGGGCGACCCGTTCGCTGCTGGCAGCAGAGGAGGAACGGCTGGCCAGTCTCGTCGCCCTCTTTGCCGAGCGGCCCACCCTGCAACGCCTCGTCCTGGAAGACGCAGCCACCGAGCTGGACAGCTACCTGGACGCCTTCCGGGCCCAGAGCGAGCTTGACCTGCTGCTGGTGTGTGATGCAACGGGCGGGGCGCTGGCCGGTGACCTCGGGCCGCAGACGTGCGCCGAACCGCCGGAGCAGCGCTTCCTGTTGCTCGACGGCCGGCCGGCGATGGTCGCCGGCGACGAGATTATCGACGCGGGCGGCGAGCGCCTGGGCAGCGCCCGGGGCGCCATCTGGCTGGACGAGCCGTTTCTCTCCCTGATGGAGCTGCGCACCGGGCTGGCGCAGAGCATCCTCGGCCCCGGTGGCGAGCGGCTGGTATCGACGGTAAGCGGGCTGGATACACCGGCCGGCAGCGCCGCCGAACGCTATGAGCTGCAGGCGGCCGCAGGCCCCTATTACGCTACTTCGTTCCCCCTGGACGCCGGAAGCGGCCTGCTCGTAGAGGTGGCTTTGCCCGTGGCCGGGTTGGCGCGGTCGGAGAGCAGCGCGTTGCTGATTATGGTCAGCAGCACGGCCGCGGTCGCCATCCTCGGCAGCCTCGTCGGCGTCCTGATCGTGCGCCAGCTCGTTTCCCCGCTGCAGCAGCTAACCGGCGTCGCCGAGCGCATTGGCGCGGGCGACCTGGTGGCGCCCATCCCCCTCGTCGCCGGCCCGGCCGAGGTCAGGACGCTGGCCGCCGCCCTGCAGCGCAGCCAGGCCAGCATGCTGGACGCCCTCCGCGAGCGCTCCGAGGCCCTGGACTGGCGCGACACGCTCATCCAGTCTATCGTCGAAGGCGTGGTCACCGTCGATAGCCGGGGTTGCATTACCTTCATGAGCCAGGGCGCCGAAGCGCTGAGCGGCTGGACACGCGAGGAAGCGATCGGCCGGCCGCTGGATACAGTCTTCCCGCTGGACGCCGGGGATGGGGGTAGCTTCAGGGCCCAGGCGCCCCGGCCGGGCGAGAAGCGCCAGATTGCCGTGCGCACCCGTCAGGGCAGGAAGGCAGTCTTTGCGGTGACCGGCGCCGAGCTGGCCTCCCCGGCCGGCGAGGAGACGCAGCTCGCGCTGGTGCTGCGCGACGTGACCCAGGAGGAAGCCGTGCGCAACCTGCGCAGCTACTTCCTGGCGAACATCTCCCACGAGTTTCTCACGCCGCTCAGCACGCTCAACGCCTCGATGGAGTTGCTGCTCGACCAGGCGGAGAATCTATCGGCGGCCGAGATGCGCGAGCTGCTCAAGCCAACCTACCTCAGCCTGCGCGGCCTGCAGACGCTGATCGACAACCTGCTGGAGAGCAGCAGCATCGAGGCGGGCCAGTTCACCCTGCGCCGCCAGCCCGTCGATCTCAACGCCATTCTGGCCCAGGCGCTGCAGCTCGTCGAGCCGCTGCTGGAGCGACGGCAGCAGTTGGTCAGCGTCGTCCAGCCGGGCAGCCTGCCCGCCATCCACGGCGACCCGGCCCGGCTCACCCAGGTGCTGGTCAACCTGCTCGCCAACGCCAGCAAGTACAGCCCGCCGCACAAGACCATCGACGTGCGCGTGGAGCAGCTGGGCGACGCCCTGCGTATTTCCGTTGCCGACCAGGGCCCCGGCATCCCGGAGGCCGAGCGCGCCAATGCCTTTAGCAGCTTCGTGCGCGGCGAGGCCGCCGACAGCGAGCAGGTCGGCATCGGCCTGGGTCTCTACGTGGTCAAGACGACGGTTGATGCGCACGGCGGGCGCGTGGGTATCGACGACCGCCCCGGCGGCGGCGCCATTGTCTGGTTCGAGCTGCCTGTACAGGAAGGGAAGGAAGGAACATGAAAATTCTGGTCATCGAGGATGACCTGGCTCTCTCCGACGTGCTGGACTTCACCCTGCGCCATGCCGGCTTCGAGACGGTCACCGCGCACGATGGCCTCGCCGGCATCGCCGCCTGGCAGTCAGAAAAGCCGGACCTGATCGTCCTCGACCTCAACCTCCCCAGGCTGGACGGGCTGGCGGTCTGCCGGCGCATCCGGGCCGAGGCGCAGACGCCCATCGTCATGCTCACCGTGCGCAGCGGCGAGAATGAAGTGGTGCAGGGGCTGGAGATGGGAGCCGACGACTACATCGTCAAGCCGTTCAGCCCGCGCGAGCTGGTCGCCCGCATCCGCGCCGTCGCCCGCCGGACGGGTCAGGTCGCCGACAGCGGGCTCCTCGAAGTCGGCGACCTCGTGCTGGACCGCACGCGCAATGAGCTGACCCGCGCGGGTGAAGAGCCGGTACGCCTGACGCCTCTGGAAACCAGCCTGATGGCCACGTTCATGCTGCACCCTGGGCGCGTGTTGAGCAGCGAGGCGCTCATTAACGCCGTGTGGGGCATCGAGGGGGGCGACCGCACGATGCTCAAACAACTTGTCTACCGGCTGCGCTCCAAGATCGAGCCTGACCAGTCACAGCCGCGCTACATCGAGACAGTGCCCGGCGTAGGTTACGGGCTGATCGACCCGGCGGCGGAAGAATACCCGGAGCCGTAGCGTCGCCGGCCGTTTGTTACCGCCCTGTGACGCCCGTATAACCGCCTGACGACCACCCGCATCTACAATAAAACGGCAAGCACCGTGGTAGATGTCGGTGGACGATGGTGTCCTATTTATCCCTTGACCTCGACGATCTGACAGTTGATCCCGCGCTGGCGCGTCGCCTGCCGCCGGGGCTCGCCGCCTACTATCTGGCGGTGCCCCTTGCCGATGAGGACGGCTGCGTCAGCGTCGCCATGGCCCATCCCGAAAACAAGACGGCGCTGGCTGTGTTGCGGTTCCTGTT
This sequence comes from Chloroflexota bacterium, assembly GCA_012515125.1. Classification (GTDB taxonomy): domain Bacteria; phylum Chloroflexota; class Anaerolineae; order Promineifilales; family Promineifilaceae; genus JAAYYY01. The sequence continues at coordinate 2,035 of JAAYYY010000178.1, read as the reverse complement.
CGACGCGCCGGTCGTGCCCGTTCGCGCCCCGGCGGCGATGATCCGCCGGGCGCTGCAGCGGCTGGACAGCCCCGCTTCACAGCTTCGCCCCTCCGTCCTTGTCTGGGCCGGCAACACCGCCATGCGCGACATCGCGCGCGACGCCGCCGCGCTGCTCGCCCGGCCCTGGAACGCGACGGTCACCCTCCTGGCGGCGGAGGTAGAGCTGGCTGCGGCGCTGGACGTGGCGCGAGCGGGCGACTACTGCCTGACGGTCGTCGGGGCTCCGGACAGTCTGCCGGCCTCCTGGCTCTACGAGCGAGTGAGCACCCCTTTTTTGCTCTTGCGCCGGCCGGTGGCGGAATGGCGGCGCATCCTCGTCGTGCTGCGCGGTTTCACGGCCGATTCCCTGATGCTTGAATGGCTCGCGCCGCTTCTACAGCAGACGGCAGCGACGGTGACGCTCTTACCGCTGCCGCACACCCCTCTACTCGAAGAGCAGCCGCCGCTGTCCCTGGGCGAGCTGGAAAAGGCCCATCTGCGGGAATGCCTGCGCCATCCGGCGCTCCAGGATGTCCCGGTCTTCATTCGCTTCCGGCAGGGACCTGCCCGCGAGCAGGTGATCGCCGAGGTCGGGCAGGGCGGCTACGACCTGCTGGCTATGGCCGCCGAGGGCTTTGGCGCGTTCATCGGCTCCATCCTCACGGCGCTGGAAGAGCCGGGCGACACCCATTGTTCCTTTTTGTTGCTTAAGCCGCCGGCTGCCCTCCGCACAGATGGGTAGCGGCGGCCTCATAACCTGAACGCCTGCCGTGCCGAGCGCGCAGGCAAAGGGAAGGTAGACGATGTCTATTGTTCTCGAACAACTGACCAAACGGTATGACGGCCATCCGGTCGTCAACAACCTCTCTCTCGAAGTCCAGGACGGGGAGTTCTTCGTCCTGCTGGGTCCGAGCGGCAGCGGCAAGACCACCGTCCTGAGCATGATTGCCGGCCTCACCGACATGGACGCCGGGCGGGTCCTCCTGCACGGCCGGGACGTGACCTATCTGCCCACCCAGGAACGGCGCGTCGGCTTTGTCTTCCAGAACTATGCCCTCTTCGAGCATATGAGCGTGGCCGACAACATTGAGTTTGGCCTGCGCGTGCGCAAGGTGCCGGCGGCCGAGCGGCGCCGCCGCCGCGAGGAGCTGCTCGATCTGGTCGGCCTCTCCGGGCTGGGCAGCCGCGTGCCGCGCCAGCTATCCGGCGGGCAGCAACAGCGGGTGGCCCTGGCCCGGGCGCTGGCCCACCGTCCTGACGTCCTGCTTCTCGACGAGCCCCTTGGCGCGCTCGATGCCAAAATCCGTATAGAGCTGCGGCGCAGCCTGCTCGCCATCCAGCGCGAGCTGGGCCTCGCCACCATCCTCGTCACCCACGATCAGGAAGAAGCCTTCGAGCTGGCCGACCGACTGGGCATCATGAGCTTTGGCCGGCTGCTGGAAGTCGGCCCCCCGCAGACCCTGTACCGCGAGCCCAAGACTGAGTTTGTCGCCACCTTCCTGGGCACGGCGAACCTCCTCGTGGGCCAGGCCACGCCGGGCGGCATCGACGTTGGGCCCCTGCGTTTTCCCGTGAACGGCCACGTCCTGCCATCCGGCCCCAATGGTCGCGTCCAGGCGCTGTTCCGCCCCGAAGATGTCGAAATAGCGCCATCCGCCGCGTTGCTCAACTGCCCCCCGCTGGGGCAGGGGCAGGTAGAGGAGATACTCTTTAGCGGCCCCTATGAGCGGCTGCGCATTCGCCTGCCCGCCGTCACCGGCGTGCGTTCCATTTCCCCGCCCCTATCCTTCGGCGGCGATTCGCTGGTCGTCGAGGCGACGCGCACGCAGGAGCAGGCCCGCAGCTACCCATTGCAGCCCGGCGAGCAGGTCTGGTTGGGTGTCGGCCATATTCACGCGCTGGACCATCCCGGCCTGCGTTTTCTGGTGCTCGCCGACGGCACGCCGGAGTCGAAGGCGGGCCTGCAGGCGGCCGGCCGGCTCGCGGGGCTGGCCCACGCCCGCGTCCTGCTCCT